>NZ_JALFPR010000021.1:0-15719 GCF_022785585.1 Oliverpabstia sp.
TCCATCCATCAGGCAGTTTTCAATACCCAGTTTCACACCTTTTTCTTCTGCAAGGTCTGCCAGTTCACGGAACACTTTTCCGAACTCTTCGTATGCGGATTCTACCGGTTTTCCTTCCCAGGCTCCTGCAAAGGTGCTTACATGGGTAGCTCCGAATTTTTCAGCAGTGCAGATCACCTTTTCCAGTGTCTTTCTGTGCTCTGCGTACTGGATCGGGTTACAATAATATCCGAGTGTAGTGATCTTGGAATCTGTACCGGCAAGAATCTGTTCTGTGGTCAGTGCCAGTTTGTCAAGGTCTGTTCCTTCCAGTGACATATGGAAATTGATGGAAAATGTTTCGAAGCCTTTTCCCGCAAATCCCTTTAACCATTCTTCCGCCTTTGTTCCCGGCACGCAGGTTCCGATTTTAATCTGTTTCATACTTATTTCCTCCTGTTTTCTCCCATTTATTTTTAATTTTTATTTATGGTTTCTACTTATAATTGTTCACGTTCTTCCCTGTTACACCTGATCCTGAAATTTGATCACCTGGTTTGTCTCCGCTGACCGGAAGATTGCTTCCATCAGTTTCATGACACGCATCACCTGGAACAGTTTGATCTCAGGTTCTGCTCCGTCCCGGATCACTGCAACTACATTTCTGTGGAAGTCTGCAATATCTCCGGATATTTTTGGTAAGTCTTCTTTTACAATGGTATCTTCCCGTCTCGGTGCCATGGTCTTTGTCAGACCGGCTGCTGTCTTAACCGGTACTACCGTCTCTTCCGTCCTACCGGTCTTACGGATGATCTCACCGTTTAACTGCCAGTCCCGGATCACTGCGGTACCGTCTTCTCCCAGTACATACCATCTCGGCAGGGAAATATAATTGTTGGTACCGACTTCCACCAGGACTTCCGTTCCACCTTCAAATGTCAGGATAGCAGTGAAGCCATCGTCCACTTCCTGGTTGGTGACATTGGTAAGTGATGCGTATACGGTCTCGATCTTTCTGTCACCGTACATATATAAGATCTGATCCAGCAGATGTACGCCCCAGTCCAGGACCATTCCGCCACCATGGACCTTTTCTTTTCTCCAGTCGCCCGGGATACCTCTTGAACCATGGACACGGCTCTCGATCCGGAAGACATGTCCCAGTTTCTGCTCCTCTACCAGCTTTTTGATGATCAGGAAATCATCATCCCACCGTCTGTTCTGGTGTACAGTAAGTAATTTTCCTGTCTCTTTGGCTGCATTTTCCATTTCCAGCAGATCAGCAGAAGATAATGTCACCGGTTTTTCCGATATTACATTCTTCCCTGCATGCATGGCACGGATGGCGATAGGTTTGTGGCAGTCATTCGGAGTAGCGATCAGAACCACATCGATATCCGGATCTTTTTTGAACTCATTTGCAAAATCTACTGATTGACGAATCCTCTATTGACTTTATATAATAAATATATTAACGGCGCATCAGCCAATCAAAGGAGTAGTGTAACTGTTCTATACTTTTACAGTTTACAGATAAATCAACGACATGAAAAAAACATTTTTTACGAAAGATCCTTCTTTTTACCGTTCCTTTTTCAAATTAATGACAGTAATCGCGCTGCAAAACCTGGTGGCCTACAGCGTGAATATGCTGGACAATATCATGCTGGGAAGTTATAGCCAGAATGCACTTTCCGGCGCTGCGACGGTAAACCAGATTTATTTTATCGTAAATCAGATTGCACTGGCGATCGGCAATGCATTAATTGCAATCAGTTCCCAATACTGGGGAAGCCATCAGACAAAACCTATCCGGAAGGTAACAAAAGCCGCACTGTTATTCAGCCTGGCAATTGCTGCCGGAATTATCACTTTATGTATTCGTATTCCGAATACACTGATTGGTCTTTTTACGACCTCACCGGATATCATAAGAGAAGGTACTATTTACCTTCATATCATACAATGGACTTTTTTATTTTTCATGATCAGCAACCTTTTACTGGCCATGCTCCGCAGCGTGGAGACCGTAAAAATCGCATTCCTTATATCCGTCATATCCCTGTTGGTGAACGGCGGAATCAATTATATCCTGATTTTCGGAAGATTCGGTGCACCGGAAATGGGAATCCAAGGTGCTGCCATCGGAACTTTTGCAGCACGCATACTGGAACTGGGAATCGTTCTTTTCTATGTATGGAAAAAAGATACAAAAGTCAAATTGTTTGATGAAAAATTCCGGGATGGTATTATCGGAAAAGGCAGTGGTACTGTCTGGAAAACCTTTTTTAAAGTGTGTATTCCCATCCTGACTTCCGGTTTGTTGTGGGCAGTTTCCCTTCCTATGCAGACAGCGATATTGGGGCATCTTTCTGCGGATGCGATTGCAGCCAATTCCGTATCAAGCACCTTTTTTCAGTATCTGAAGGTAATCGTCATTGCGATAGCCGGTGCTTCTGCTGTCGTGATCGGAAAAGATATCGGAAGCAATGACGAAGAAAAAGTACGCTGCAACGGGCGTACCCTTTCCGTACTCTATCTGGCTATCGGGCTCTTGCTTGGAACTGTATTATTCTTACTTCGAAGTCCACTGTTATCCATGTACCGATTGACCCCTCAGGCTACTTTATATGCAGACCACTTCATGATTATTATGAGTGTGATCATGGTTGGAATGTCGTATCAGATGCCGGTCGGAGTCGGTATCATCCAGGGTGGCGGAGATACCAAATTTTCGATGTATCTGAACCTGATTTCCGTCTGGTGCATTGTAATGCCATTGTCCTTCCTGGCTGCATTCTACTGGAAGCTGCCGGTAGAACTTGTAGTGATCGCCGTGCAATCCGATCAGATCTTTAAATGTCTGCCTATATTCCTGCGCTTCAAAAGCTACAAATGGATCCATAAGCTGACGGCAATCGACTGATGCAATAACTCGTTTTGGTGAGCCAAAAGAAGATGGCTCATTCGAATTTTGTAAAACGCAAACAGCACCGGTTATCATTGGGAACAATGTATGGATTGGTGGCGGTGCTATTATTTTACCGGGCATTACGATCAGAGATAATGTTGTAATCGGATCCGGCAGTATTGTAACTAAAGATATTCCCGGCAATGTGATCGCAGCTGGTAATCCCTGTAGGGTAATTCGTGCGAATCGGTAAAATTTCCTGATGTAAAACAGGCCGCTATTACAAATTTATAATGATAAACCTGTATTATCCACAGCTTTTTTCGTGAATAATACAGGTTTATTTACACACATGCTATCATACTATCTGTCACTGCATCCTAATTCAGCATATTCCTGTTTTAATTCTTCCGCAAGATACGCATCGCTCATACAGTGCATATCTGAAACACCATCTCGAATCAGCTGATATACCTGGGAATGGTAAAAGAAATCCAATGCAGCGTCCAATGAAATTTCCTGCTGTCTGGCAAAACACTCTATGACACGACTATATTTTTTCCGAAGCAAAATCGGATTGGCTG
Organism: Oliverpabstia sp.; assembly: GCF_022785585.1. Lineage (NCBI taxonomy): Bacteria > Bacillati > Bacillota > Clostridia > Lachnospirales > Lachnospiraceae > Oliverpabstia > Oliverpabstia sp. Next base: position 3,475 of record NZ_JALFPR010000021.1, read on the forward strand.
TCATAACATTTCACTCCCTTCGAAATGTAACAGAGACAATGCTTTCTCTGTGCGGAAACACATCTGCATATTCGGCTTTTCATACCGCAGACGGTTAATAACTTCTGTTTTATCCATGAATTTATTATATACCAGGGCAACGCGGAAATGATTACTGTTCATTACCTTGTTACTGTTCCCTGATCATTCCCTACACATAAATATAATCACTCATCACCGGCTGCAAATTGTTAGAAAGCAGTGCATTATAGACTTCTTCTACATTTCTTCCATCTGAGATCTCGAACTGGTCGTCGCCCTTATCCTCGATGTCATCCACATGGCTTCCGATTCCGGTGCTGACTCCGGCGGAGATTTTGGTTGCCGCGATACCTACAAGGTTGTCACGTACCCGCGCGCACTCTCTCGTTGACACTGTGATACTTGCAAATGGCATGAATAACCGATATGCGCACACAACCTGCAAAAGCTGTTTCTCGTGAACATCCATAGGATTGATGCGATCGTTATTGATGATCGGGCGCAGACGCGGACAGGAAAATGCGATTTCTGCATGCGGATATTTTCTCTGCAGAAGATATGCATGGTATCCGGTCGCAAATGCATCCTTTCTGAAATCATCCAGACCCAGCAGTGCACCAAATCCTACTCCGCGCATTCCTCCTCTTATGGCACGCTCCTGGGCGTTGACACGATACGGATAGATACGTTTGTGGCCTGCCAGATGAAGTGTTTCATATTTATCGGAATTATAGGTCTCCTGGAAGACAGTTACATAATCAGCGCCACATGCATGCAGATACGCATACTCATCCGAGTTCACCGGATAGATTTCAAGTCCGATCACTTTGAAATATTTTCTTGCGATCTTGCAGGCATTTCCGATATATTCCACTGTGGATTTGTTTCTGCTTTCTCCGGTCAGGATCAGAATCTCCTGCAAGCCTGTCTCAGCGATCGCCTGCATTTCTTTTTCAATCTCGCTTTCATTTAACTGGGCACGTTTGATCTTATTATGACAGTTGAATCCACAGTAAATGCAATAATTTTCACAATAATTCGCAATATAGATCGGTGTGAACATATAGACGCTGTTTCCAAAATGTTTTCTTGTCTCAATCTGCGCTGCCTGGGCAATCTCTTCGATGAAAGGCAGTGCTGCCGGTGATAAAAGCGCCGCAAAATCTTCCGGTGTTCTGGAACTGTGTACGATGGCCTGTTTTACATCAGCCGCTGTGTATTTGTCATAATCATACGCATGCATGGCATCTACGACCTGATCCAGGATCTCAGACCCGATATCTTCCATACCCGGCATATATTTCATATGATCGATTCTGTTTTTCTTCTGATCTTCCAGAATCTCTTCGCTTAAGATACTTTCATTGATATGCTGATTTTCCATGGTCTAGTCCTCCAAAAATCCGGTCAGCGGTGATGATGCACTTGCTCCTCTTTCGATCTGTCTTCCCAGACCGGAAAGGTAGGCGCTTCGTCCTGCTTCGATTGCCTTTTTAAATGCCTCTGCCATAACCGGCACGTCTCCGGCTGTCGCGATTGCTGTATTTGCCATAACGGCAGCCGCTCCCATTTCCATAGCCTCACATGCCTGAGACGGGCGGCCGATTCCTGCGTCAACGATGATCGGCAGATCCATCTCATCGATTAGGATCTGGATAAACTCCTTTGTCGCCAGACCTTTGTTTGATCCGATGGGTGCTCCCAGTGGCATGATGCAGGCTGCTCCGGCATCTTTCAGAGCCCTTGCCGCATTCAGGTCCGGATACATATAAGGCATAACTACAAATCCTTCCTTTGCAAGGATTTCTGTTGCTTTGATCGTCTCATAGTTATCCGGTAATAAATATTTGGAATCGTGTACAACTTCGATCTTTACAAAATCCCCACATCCCACTTCTCTTGATAATCTGGCGATTCGCACTGCCTCCTGGGCATTTCTCGCTCCGGATGTATTCGGAAGCAGGGTTACATTCTCCGGAATGTAATCCAAAATATTGGCAAGCCCCCCTTCGTTTGCACGGCGAAGTGCCAGTGTGATGATCTGTGCGTCTGCTTTTTCAATGCAGGCTTTCACAAGATCCAAAGAAAATTTTCCTGATCCTAAGATAAATCTTGATGTGAATTCATGTCCTCCAAGGCTCCATGTATCTTTTGTACTCATAGGTTTATTTCTCCTTCTTCGTAACTGTTCATTGTCTACTTAATATCTGCTGAATAGTTACCTGTATTCTTTATACTTCGTAATGGTTCACTGTTTTCACAATGTCTGCTGAATAGCTGCTATATTTCTTCTTCTCCAAGCAGCAAACGGGTGATCATATTGGCTTCATGGGCTGCGCAGATCGCAACCCTCGGAGCCATCAATCCATGTCCATAAGTCGGTTCCGTAACCTGATCCCCGCAAAGATAGAAGTTTTTCATCAATCGCCGGGTACGAATTGTATTGCTGCTTCCATACCCGGCCATTCCGGATGCGGACACCAGTTTTTTCTCCGGAAAATGCTCCAAAATTCCATTTACAAGCATGGCTTTTGCCTCCGGATTGTCAAATGCTTCACATATAATTCCTGCATTCTCAAAAAGTGAAATCAGATTCTCTTCTGTCACTTTGATGCAATCCGTCTGAATATCGATATACGGATTAATCTTTTGAAGCAGAGACTTTAAAGCATCTGTTTTATACATACCGATATGTTCTGTAAAATACTGCTGCCGGTTCAGATTCGTAATATCCACCACGTCAAAATCAATAAGATGAAGATGACCCACGCCGATACGCGCAAGTGCATATGCCACGTTGGATCCCAGACCTCCGAGACCTGCGATCGTCACCCGGCCTTCGGACAGTTTCTTTTGCTTTTCCGGTGAATGACGTTCTTCAAGTGCAGCCTGTATTTCCTCTTTTGTCAAAACCTTCGTTGTCTCCATTTTCAGCCTCCTCCTACAAATGTCACCACCTCCATGCAGTCTCCGTCTTCTAACATCCTGTCCGCATACTCGTTTTTGGGAAGGATCTCGCCATTCAGTTCTACTGCAATCCGCTTCATCTGGTATCCTGCACTTTCAAGATACACTTCTACAGAAGTTGCCTTCTCCAGTTCGATTTCTTTTCCGTTTACTTTGATCACCTGCATCTCACCTCCTTGAAGCTAAAAAAGAGTCCACAAAGAAACGTACCCTCGGTGGTGCGCCCCTTCATGAACTCTCGCTCAATCTCATTCTTTTATACCCGGATTCGCGTAAAAAAGGAGATACCAAAGTATCTCCCGTTAAATCTGTCGTAATTTTTCTGTACCTTCACAGTTACAGACTCTCTTACATAACGTTCCTACGTTGGCATTATCCAAATCAGGTATACGGGTCGAAGTTTTCAACTTCCTCTCAGCCTATCACATAAGCTCCCCGGTTCTATTTATTTGACAACCCAAGTATAATTATTTTTTTCTGTTCTGTCAAATATATTTTTTGTCTTTTTTAATTAATACATCTCTTCGCTTTTTATTTTACCCTATCTGCGCTGCCACGTACAATAAGCTTCGCAGGTACGATCACTTTTAACCCTATCTCCCTGGAGGATGTGATGCGTTCACGAAGAAGGCGAACCGCCTCCTCACCCAATAATTCCATATGCAGGCGCACTGTAGTCAGCGGCGGAACCAGATAGTTTGCCACCGCTATATCATTATATCCCACAATACTCACATCCTCCGGAATCCGGAGTCCCTTTTCACTGACTGCCCGATAACAGCCCACTGCCAGAGAGTCGTTGTTTGCAAATATCGCTGTAGGTTTCTCCTTCCCTTCCAGGATTTCCCTGCACAGCACATAACCGTCCTCCGGCGTGAAGCTTCCCACCCGCACAAGTGCCGGAGAGAATTCACCGATTCGCTCCATATATTTTTTGTAAGTTACCATTCGTTCATCATGCACTTCCTCGCCATCCTTGTCGACTTCATAGCCGCCAATAAATGCTATCTTTTTATGTCCCAGTCCTGTCAGATAATCCATCACCGCTTCCACAGAACTGTCCAGATCGTTGACTACGCAATCAAACTGATCTCCTTTTGGCATAGCATCCAGAAATACTGTAGGCTTTTTGAAGGCTTCTATCTGCCTTACCATACTCTTGCTGAACGTTCCAAGGCACAAAAGGCCATCGAGTCCTCCAAGATTCTTCAGCTCCTCCAGATTCTGGATCTGACAGCGTTCCATATTCTCTGCCTCTAGTTTTTTTTCTACCGCCAGACGGACTGTCAGATAATAAGTATCTCTCAGCTCCTCCTCTCTGGAATAGGAATAATAAACCCCAACCATCAGGTGTCGCTTCCTGCTTTTTCTTTCCCTTGCCTGATACTGAAGTTCCCTGGCAGCATCAAATATTTTCATTCTGGTCTCATCCTGCACATTCAACGTCTCATCATGGTTCAAAACTCTGGAGACTGTCGCTGCGGAAAAACCGGTACGCTCTGCGATATCTTTTATTGTAGCCATCTTAAATCCCTCTCTGCATGATACTTTTCAATATTTTTCGAATCGCATCAGCTATGTCAGTGCATTTCATGGTTTATCTTACCATATTGCCCCCAACCACGCAACGAATTGTTACGACGCTGTAACTGTGAAGGTACTGAACAGTTACACGACGCTGCCCTTATGCCGTTGTCTCCTCCGTGGCTGAATTCGCCAGAATAACCGCCGCCAGAATAATGATACATCCCAATATCATGCGCAATGTGATACTTTCATGAAGAATCATGACCGAGAACAAGGTTCCGAAGACAGACTCCATAGACAGAATAATTGCCGCCTTTGTCTCATCCACATACTTCTGGCATGCTGTCTGAAGAAGATAGCAGACCGTTGTGCTGATAATGCCGAGATAGAGAACACTCCACCATCCTTTTGCAGTAACCTGAAAATACACCTGCCCGGAGGCAATCATGAATATCAATGATAAAATACCTGCCGTACACATCTGAATAAAGTTCAACACAGATGCCCTGTACTTCTTCACAAAGATGCTTGTCAGAAAAATCTGAAAAGCAAAGCCCACTGCACATATAAGTGTCAGTCCGTCACCCAGTCCCAGGGACAGATCTTTATCCAGGGACAGAAGCCCCACCCCTGCTATCGCCAGCACTGCTCCTATTATACCTCTGAATCCTACTTTTTTCCGGCAGATCAGAAAAGCAATAAAAGGAACAATCACCACATTTGTGGCTGTGAGGAACGCATTCTTTGACGGAGTCGTATATTGCAGTCCTATGATCTGAAGAGAAAACCCAATAAAAAGAGCTGCGCCCATAAAAACTCCTGCAGTTACTTCCTCTTTTTTTATTCCTTTAAGATTCCGGATACTTATCCCACCCATAAGCACGGAAGCCAACAGAAAACGAATGGTCATGATCTGAAAAGGCGACAGACTGTCAAGAGCCATGTCACTGGCCACAAATCCACCTCCCCAGATAACAGTAACTAATACCAATCCGGCAATCGCCATATATTTTTTCATAAATCACCTTATCCTTCCAGAGGTTTCAGACAAATATCAGACCCGATTCCACATAAAAATTCCGCAAGCACGTCAATACATCCCTGCACATCCTCCATACTGCACACTTCTGCCGGATTATGCATATAGCGAAGAGGTATGGACATAACTGTTGTAGGTATCCCCCTGCCTGCCATATGAATAGCATCTGCGTCCGTACAGGTTCTTCCACATCCGTTCTCCCACTGATATTTTATATGTACATTCCGGGCAGCTTTTTCGAGTCGCTCCACCACCATTTTATGACTGAAAGAATTATGGAGGAAAACAGGTCCGCCTCCCAGAAGGATTTCTCCGTTTTCGATGGTTCTTGTTCCCTCATAATCGCTGGTATATGTAACATCAAGCACAATAGCCAGAGTCGGAGCGATTCGGGATGCACACCAGGCAGCTCCGTGCTTTGTCAGTTCTTCCCCTACAGTAGTTGCCGCATAAATTCCACATGTGCACCCTCTTTCCTTGGCCTTTTTCGCAGCCTCCAGGATAATATATCCTCCCAGACGGTCATCAAGGCCTCTTGCACAAAGTCTGTCATTTAAAAGTTCTCTGTAATCCGTGTCAAAGCTCACCGGATCACCACAGGCCACATGAGCCATGGCATCTTCCCTTGAAACAGCACCGATATCGATGATGATATCTGTAATTTCCAACTCTTTCTTATTCAGAGAGCCATGGTTTCGGACTGCGCCGTAAACCACATTTCCCTCATGCATGATTCTGACTTTCTGTCCAAGATAAGTTCCCGGATAAATACTACCCGCCTTGGATACGTGGAGCATTCCTTTCTCCGTAATATGCGATACCATGAGACCAATCTCATCCATATGTGCCGACAGCATAACCTTGATCTCTGCATCCGGATTTACAATACTTACCACATCGGCAATTTCATCCGTGTAGATCTCATCCGCAAATCCTCTTGCATACTTTATAACTTTTCTCTGAATCTCTTCCTCAAAGCCGGAAACTGATGCTGTTTCCAGTAATTCATATAAAAATTCTCTGTTCATATGTATTCTTACTCCTTTTTTCCGTTCTATACCGCGTTCATCGTCTGCTCACGCTTTTTGTTGATCCGATAATACAATCCTACACTGAGCAGGAATCTGGACACCTGATCCATCGCAATAATAATCCAGATTATTGTCAAAGGCAGCCTTAACACATAAGCAGCCAGCATACACAGAGGAATCCTTACGATCCATATGCCAAATCCCGCCACCAGCATAGGAGCATTCTTATACCCCATAGCTCTGATGGTTCCATTGTAGATCCTGGACAAATTCTGAGGTATCTGAATAAATCCCATAACAAACACATATACAACACCTATGGCCTGTAATTCAGGTTTGTCCGTCATCAGAGTCATAAAGAACCGCGGAAGGAAAATCAGCAGCACCGAAGTTATCGAGCTGATAAATACTCCCACTTTCAGTTGTTCTTTAAAGTAAACTTTTCGCAGTTCCTCATCCTGCATACCAATTGCTCTGGCTGCCAGTGTAGTGGATGCCGTACTAAAACCAATGGCCGGCATCTCCGTAATTTCCTCTGCCTGTATACCCAGCTGATATGCGGCAAATGCCTGGTTTCCGTAAAATAGTATCACTTTACTCAAAATGATAGCAGAAACCTGCCAGAATACGGTTTCCAATGCTGCCGGAATTCCTGTAGTATAGATTTCGTAGATACATTTTTTATCAAAACTGAAAAATCTATGCTCAGATGGTACTTTTCGAAACAGTCCACCCTTCTTTTTATATAAAAGGTACAGTCCTGTACCTGCACCAACTGCCTGTGCCGTCAAAAGAGCGGTAGCCGCACCTTTTATTCCCATGCCCGGAATACCGAAGGCACCAAAGATAAAACAGTAACCACAGACAATATTGACCACATTCATAAGAACCGCAATATACATAGGAATCTTTGTATTGCCGTATCCCTGGAAAGAGGCTGTAACCACCGTCGTGATCACCACAAACGGGAATTCGAATATAATAGTCTTCATATACCCCTCTGCCAGAGAGAGGATCTGGGGATCCTTTGAAAAAAATCCAAGAAAAAGCGGTGCCTTAAAGTATAACACCACCTGAAAAATAAACACAATAATCATTTCCGTAAGAATGGTCTGCTCCGCAATCTTCCTGCAATCCTGATGTCTGCCCGCACCGTATGCCCGGGCGATCAAAACCGTAGCCCCAATTGCCACTCCCTTATAAAAACACCATAATGTATCCGTAATCCGAATACAGATCCCCTGTGCGGAAATGTCATTTGCAAGCAACCGTCCAACCATTGCCGTGATTACCAGGTTTGCCGAAATCTGAAGTATGTTTTCCAGTATCATCGGAATAATGATTTGATAAATATCTCGTTTTATAACTTTTTTTCCGTACACAGAAACCTCCATCCTTTTTAAAACGGGTGTTTGAATATACTTCAGACACCCGTTTTATTATGCTTTGTTTATAAATATGACTATGCTTCTATTTGCCGAATTTGGCTTTCATTTCCTCCTTCCATCTTTTCCCTTCCTTTCTTACTTTCTTCTGTATTGCTCGGCCCGCTCTGCCAGCGATTCCTTCCCGGTTCCGAAAATCTTCCAGGTAAATGTAAACGGTTCCGGATACAGTTTATCTTTTTCCAGACACTCGGCACCCCAGCTTGCACTTCCCAGACCATGCTGTGCATAATCAACAGATAATTGGATATTTTCCGTTCTGTGAAGTTCATTTGTATGTGTCGCCTGTGTCAGGTTTTCCTGTGTATAATGTAATGCTCCAAAAGAGAATTCTTTATCCGATGCGATACAGATTCCATTACCCGCCTCTGTCACAAACGCAGCCCAGCGAGTATCCTCATGATTACCTGTCTCCTGAGGCAGTACATAAGGGAAATAGAAATCTTCCACGTTCTTCTCCCAGCAGCCTATCGCGTTGCCTTCTTTACAGTCCGGATATGTTTCCAGAGGTCCTCTTCCGTACCAGACTGCCTGTTCACAGGCTTTATCCAGCACAAACCGCATACCGATCCGCGGAAAACTCTCCGGAAGCTGCACACCGGTTGGCACTCCGTGATAACTCATGGTTATAAGACCATCTGCCTGAATGTGATATTCAGCCTTCACAATGATTTTCCAGTCAACCGTTATCGGTGCATAGATCTGTGAAACGGAGATAACCACTTCCTGTTTCTTCTCCTCTACCGTCACCTTTTCAACAAGGTTTGTCATGGCTTTCAACATCGCTTTTTCCCAGATTTCAGCCACATTCTTGTCATTGTCAACAGGTGCTCTCCAGAAGTTCAGCCCCAGTCCTTTGCAGATTAACCGTTCGCCATTCAATGTATAACCACTTAAATATCCATGAACCCGGTCAAACTCGGCAGTAAAATTCTGGCCTTCCACATAAATAATTCCTGCTTTCTCCACCATATGCAGTTCTCCGGAGCTTCCGTTATCTGCCGGCTCTTTCACTGTCTTCCGAACTGCTTTATTGAGACATTCCTGATGGAACGCAACCTCATGATGAGCTTCCTCCGACCAGATCTGTTTTTCTTTGTAACATACTGTGATCGTCAGCCAGATATCCTGTTCATCGCACCATGCTCCTGACTCTGCAGAATCATATACCGTGATGCGTTTGCATCCATGTGGTGCTACCTCACTCAGATCCACCTTACCTTCCAGCAGAATTCCCTGCAGTGTATGAACCTTGAATGTACCTTCAAGATGAGACAGGTCAGTAAAATCATATTTATTACAAACTGTAATTTCACCTGTGGTTTTATCAAAATCGATAAATGTTACCGGCTCCATTACTTTTTTCACCTGTAAAATACCTGGCGTCGGTCTTCTGTCTGCCTGGATCAGTCCATCACAACAAAATGCCCCACTGTTTGGATAATCCCCGTAATCTCCGCCATATGTATAGTAAGCTTTGCCGTTGCTGTCATATTTTTTAATACCGTGATCAACCCACTCCCAGATAAAACCGCCCTGCAGCCTTGGATATCGTTCAAATATTTCCCAGTATTCTTTTAATCCTCCCGGGCCATTTCCCATTGCATGTGCGTACTCGCATACTACATGAGGTTTCTTCTTTGCAGTGTCTCTTCCCAGGATCTCCAATGCCTTATGTCTGGTATACATGGTACTGTACACATCAGCTATAGAAGCATCCCTGTCTTCCTCGTAATGAACCAGTCTGGTTGGATCATACTCTTTTATAAATCTTCCGCTGGCTACAAAGCTGCTTCCGAATCCTGATTCGTTTCCCAGTGACCAGAACAGAATACTTGGATGGTTCTTATCCCTTCTTACCATACGTTCCGCACGATCCACATAGCTTTTTTCCCAGATCGTATCATCACTGATCTTATTCATGTTTTTGGTATAAGCCATCTGGTTACACTCCAGATCAGCTTCCTCCATCACATAAAGTCCAAGACGGTCACACATATCCAGAAAATCAGGATGTGGCGGGTAATGCGAGGTTCGTACTGCATTGATATTGTTCTGTTTCATCAGATACAGATCAGCCAGCATATCCTCTTTTGTAATGCATCGTCCTGTATTTTCATTCCAGTCATGTCGGTTTACTCCTTTTAATTTGATAGCCTCTCCATTTACCAGGAATAATCCGTCTTTTACACAAATATTTCTGAATCCTGTCCACTCTCCATAGGATTCCAGAACTTCTCCCTGTTTCTTCAGGGTAAGGATCACCCGATATAACTCAGGGTGTTCTGCTGACCAGGGTTTTATATTCTCCAGAATTACCTCTGTCACATATTCTGTCTCGCCTTTTTTACCACTTATCTCGCGGCTCTCACTGAAGATGACCTGTTCGCCGTCCATTACTTCCATCTCAACAGTAAGCGCCGTCTCATCCTCCGTATGATTTTCAAACACTGCATCCAGGCAAATCTTTCCGGTTGTTTCCTTCTTTTGAAGGACACCCGGATCATTCTGTTCCATAACCAGATCAGATACGATCCGCCAGTCCAGCATATGATGTTTCGGTCTCCGGATCAGAGATACATCTCTGATAATTCCGGCAAACCACCACATATCCTGATTTTCCAGATAACTGCCATCACTGAATTTGTAGACAATCACCGCCAGCACGTTTTCCCCATCCTGTAATGCTTCTGTCACATCGAATTCAGCTGTGTTACGAGGCCCCTGGCTGTATCCTATGAATGTACCGTTGAGCCATACGTGATAAGCACTCTCAACTCCGTCAAACCTCAGGATATATTCCCTGTCTTTTTGTTTCTCCTCCTGAAAAGTGTACCGGTAAACACCCGTAGGATTGTCTGCCTGTATGCCCGGGTCGTCCAGAATCGGGAACAATGCTATCGCATCATTATAATGTGGATAATCATAACCATTCAGCTGCCAGTGTCCGGGAACCGGCATCATGCCAAACTCCCGATCGTCATATGCCTTCTCCATACATGTGTCAGGAACATAAAACGGTGACTCATAATAAGCAAATTTCCACTGTCCGTTCAACAGACGGTAATTGGAACATTCTTCTCTTCTTCCCTGTCTTGCCGATTCCTTATTCGGATAACCACAATAAAACGGTCTGACCGGAAGACGATTTCTTCCAAGGACTTCTACGTTACTCCAGTCCATGTGTTTGTATACGTATTCCATATCTTTCCCCTTTCTACTTTTATTCAGGGCAACTTTCCCTGAGAATCAACTGATTTGGTACAATGATTTTTAAACCTTGTTCTCTTTTCGTGTAAAGACATTCCATCAATGTCTTTGCTGCCATCATTCCGACCAGGTCATTATGTAACTTCACAGTGGAAAGCCCGGGAGTTACAAAGGATGCCACCTGATCATCGTTACACCCGACAATCGCCACATCACCCGGAACAGAAATTTTCTCTTCTTTCAAAGCTTTCAGAAAACCGATGGCCATGGTATCGTTTTCCACAAATACCGCTCGTGGAAGCCTTCCTTTTCGGATAATTTCTTTTCCCAGCTCATATCCAAGCTGTGTGTGATTGGATGGACACAGGTAGATATTTTTCTCATCATACTTTCCAAGACTTTTCATAATCTGCCGGAAATAAAGAAAACGTTCATCCCTGTGAATCTTGCCATTCGCTTCCAGCCCGTATGTCCCCATATATCCGATAGAATCAAATCCTTTTTTCAGGAAAATATTTATAACTTTCTTTACTGCCTGTTTGAAATCGTTTATCACGCAATCAGCTGTAAGCGATCCATCTTTCAGGTGAAAGTCCGCACATACCACCGGCAATCCGGAATCCAGAACAGCCTGTCTGAACACCTTCTTTTGATACCAGAGTGTGGAATATCCTACAAAGATCAAACCCTGATAATCGGATATCTTCGATGCATTGGTATCCAGCATAGATTCAAAGACCTCTTTTACTTTGAACCCGTTTTTTTCAAGTTCCATCTTTATATTCACGCGGATAATCTGATAAAATTTATCTTCCACTTCTTCTTCCTCGCCATACAAAAGCATAACTCCTATGGTTCCTCTTGCACCTTGAATGGCTGAGTATTCAAAACATTTGTTGTATCCCAGTTCGCCTGCCGCCTCCAGAATCCTTTCCCTTGTCTTCTGAGATACAGAAAAGGTAGTGTCATTTTTCAGAACTCTGGATACAGATGCTGCAGATACCC
>NZ_JALFPR010000032.1:0-2991 GCF_022785585.1 Oliverpabstia sp.
GTGATTCTTGCTTTTTTTCTGAAAGGCATCTGGAAATAACAGTTCAATCCTCTGCTTGGCACTACTGCGATCGGCATAGAATTTACATTGCATTCTCTACCAAAACCACAGCAGAAAAAGTCTCCCAGCGGGCTTTCTACAGACGGTTCCTCTTCATCATCCCAGTACATACGAAGAACCAGATCTCTCAGTACAAAGCAATCTGCGTCTGTGGTTTTCGCATCCACTGTGATCCAGATATGATTGATCGCACCAGGTCCCTCGATCTCTGCCAGTGTCACTGTCTGACCACTTGCGATATCGTTAAGACACGGGCTTCCTTTTCTGGAAGGTCCAAGATGACTTGCTGCCATACCACCTTTTCCTTTTTCTCCTTTGGGATTTTCCGCATTGATCGCACGGCTTTTTCTATGTTTTGCTAATGCTAAATTACTTAATGTTCCACCAAATTCGTTATACATTCTCACGTCCTCCTTCTAGTCTCCGAATAGCATCAGGCTTTTACTCTTTTTGCCATTATATCATCCATAACCTCTTTTTTAAAGACTCTAAAAAACATATTTCAGATGTTTGACCGGATACCATACATATAGCAGATAACACAATAGCCGGGCAAAACTCACCCGGCCATGTTATTTTTATTCTACTGCTTTATACAGTTTTACCGAAAAATCATCTGCGCAAAGTCCGTAAAGCACGGTCTCCACACATTCCAGTCATGTCCGCCCGGATAGATTTTCCTGATTTCATGGACACCTTTCTCCTGGATGATTGCATCCTCTTCCAGAAATCTGGAAAGGAAACAGTCATTATCTCCGATACATCGGAAAAAGGTATGAAAATAGTTATTAAAGTCCGGATCGTCCATCGCCTTCAGATGGGTCTGCTCATAAGGTTTTCTTCCGACCGCATCCCGGTCCGGATTGCCTTCGATGTTATCTCTTATAAAACCTGAGAAGATGCCGACTTCGCTGAACAGGTCAGGATGGTCGCATATCGTCCGAGTTGTCTGTACAGATCCCATGGACAAGCCTGCCATACCTCTCTTTTCCTTACAACCGCCAAACTGATATTTTTTCTCTGCCATCGGAATAATTTCCTCTACCAGCATCCGTTCCAGCAAAACATGGTTTAATCGTTCTTCTGAGCCGACCTTTTCCTGTACCATACCGTCACTCATCACAAGTGCAAAAGGTTTTATTTTTCCCATTTCGATCAGGTTATCCAGTATGATATTGGCTTTTCCGGTTGTTGTCCAGGAAATCTCACTCTCACCGAATCCATGCTGCAGATACAGAACCGGAAGACCTGCGGATGGTACGCATGGTGGAAGGTAAACGATGAATCGTTCCCAGTTATTGGAAATCTCAGACTTATAGAATTCATGTGTCAGCGTTCCATGCGGGATGTCACGAATCTCAGCCAGCTTCTTTTCATCCGGCAGTTCAATATAATTGTATAAACGGCCATATCCATGTCCGATCGGCAGCTCAGGAAGCAAAACCTCCTGTCCGTCCACACAGATCTGCACATAATTCACAGCTGTGGAAAACGGAAGTTCCAGAATCCACTTTTCTCCGTCTTTTACAAATGAATAGGTCTTATCATCCCACTTTAAAGAAAGCTCTTTTGCATTTTCACAGTCCAGCTGCAAAAAATTCTTTCCGTCTTTCCGGAAAAGTATGCTATTTTGTTCCATAAGTGCCTCCTTACTCTCCATTTTTCTTTACATCATCAGAATTTCATCTGTTTGCATGTCCTGACGCCATTGACGTAGATATCGTTTGCCAGTTCTGTGACAAGCCGCATATCCTGCCAGGTTTCACACTTTTCTCCCATAAAGGTAATGTTATCAAAGTGAATATCATGGACACGTACTTCTTCTGTCGGTGTCTGGAATCCACGGATCGTGGAAACAGGGATATCTCCGTTTAATACCTGAATGTTGTCAAAATAGATATCATGGATCTCTCCTTTTGCCATCTGCTCTGTATATCTGCAAAGCAGAACCTTGATATCAAACAGTTTCTGTTCCGCCTGTTCTACTCTGATATTTTTATAGTGGATATCATGAATGTGACCTCCATCTGCCTGGTGGATAGAAAGTGCGGCACCGCCCATATTTCCTTCGTACTGGCAGTGGATGATATCACAGTCTTCGAATACCAGATCATGAATCTCACTCTGGAGAGCATAACCAAGCTCTATGGCATTACCAGGTTCTGCATTCCAGATTACGTTATTGTGAACGCGCACTTTTGTCACATCCCTTACTGTTGAAGGATCCTTGAACAGCCCCTGGGATTTGATGCAGATACTGTCATCTGTGGAACGGACAAAGCAGTTTTTCACCTCCACATCCTGGCTGCTGGTGATATCAATTCCGTCTCCTGTTACGATTCTTGACATAATATTCATATCATCAATGACAACATGATCACAGGCTGCCGGAACCACATGCCAGGATGGTCCGTCTACTGCAGTAAATCCTTTTAAGAGAACATTCTTGCACCATTTGATATAAATAAAGAAACGATGTGCATTGCTGTCCGGCAGATGCCAGCAGGCTCCGTTGACAATTCCGTTTCCCACGATGGAAATATTTTTGCTGTGTTCTGCATAGATACATCCGGAAACAACAGCACCTTCCTCGATATAGACCGTATCATTTGATTTCAGGGTAAGAACTCCTACATTGTATGCCTTACCTTTTTCAAAACAGATGGTGGTATTTTCCGGTTTTTCGATTCTGCGAGAACAGAATACAAACAGGGCGTCATGAAGACCACCGTCTGTCTCTACTGTGAATTTTCTCGGTTCATCGAGATGAATATGAACGGTCTCTCCTTTTACGGAAGGCTCTATTCCGAAACTGGTGGGCCGGATGGCCAGTTTTTCAAATGGTGTATGGATAGAAATTTCCAGATCATATGCCTCATTGTCTACTACTACTACATAATCGAATGAGTCTGTATGGTATACCACACGTTC
>NZ_JALFPR010000104.1:0-17651 GCF_022785585.1 Oliverpabstia sp.
ATTCTCAAATACGATCCTGCATTTCCACAAAAATAAAACAGGATGTAACTGTTCAGTAACTTCACAGTTACGAGCAAAAATGCATTTAAAATCACCTTCGGTGATGGCATTTTTGCTTGTATGTCTCGGGATTTTGGCATATTTATGCCAAAACACCTCGTGGGATAATGGCTACTGAATAGTTACAACAGGATGATCATTTTGGAGGAGAATTTTATGAGCAAACAATTACGCGTATACAGAGAAGGCGCAAAGACAGAATTTGATTACCAGATTCTCTGGGAAGAAGATTTTACAAAACTGACGGATGCAGTTAAGAAACTGGAGCTTTCCTGTGGCAAGATCTGCATTGTAACAGATGATATAGTGGGAAATCTGTATGGGAAAGAAGTACAGAAGGCACTGGAAGAACTGGATGTAACGGTTGATTTGTATACTTTCCCGGCGGGAGAAGCTTCTAAAAATCTGGATACAGTAAAAGAGCTGTACGCGTTTCTGATCGAACATCACTATACAAGAAAAGATGTACTGGCAGCACTTGGCGGAGGCGTTACCGGAGATCTTACCGGATATGCTGCTGCCACCTATCTGCGTGGTATTGACTTTATCCAGATTCCAACGACTCTTCTGGCTCAGGTAGACAGCAGTGTAGGTGGAAAAACAGGTGTGGATTTTGCACAGTATAAAAATATGGTAGGTGCATTCCATCAGCCGCGGCTCGTCTATATGAATCTGAATACGCTGAAAACTCTTCCGGAAGATCAGTTTGCCAGTGGCATGGGAGAAGTGTTGAAATCAGGTCTGATTCGTGATGCCAGATTTTATGAGTGGACGATTAATCATATGTCGGAGATTCAGGAACGAATCTATCCGGTTCTTGTGAAAATGGTTCGCAAATGCTGCGAGATCAAGGCTGCTGTCGTGGAAAGTGATCCGACGGAACAGGGAGAACGTGCACTGTTGAATCTTGGACATACAGTGGGTCATGCAGTGGAAAAACTGAAGAATTTTGAACTTCTTCATGGCCAGTGTGTGGCACTTGGAACCATTGCCGCTGCCTATATCTCTTTCAAAAGAGGCTGTCTGTCGACAGAGGAATTCTACGAGATCCGTGATATGAACGTGGGATTTGATCTTCCGATTTTCTTTAATGGTCTGGATAATGAAGCTGTATTGCAGACGACAAAGTCGGATAAAAAGATGGATAACGGAAGGATTAAGTTTATTCTTCTCAAGAAGATCGGACAGGCATACATCGATAAAACAGTTACAGACGAAGAAATTCTGGATGCGATTCAGTTTATTAACGGAGATATGATCGAAGGAGAATAAGGGATAGTGAAAAATAAGAAAACCATACAATTTATCGGAGTGGACTGTATTCTTATGGTGATTCTGACACTTCTGGATCAATGGACAAAAAGTCTGGTTGTGCATCACCTGAAAGATCAGAGTGACATCATACTGATTCCTGGAGTTTTCCAGTTGCATTATCTGGAAAACCGTGGAGCTGCGTTCGGCATTCTGCAGAACCAGAGAATTATTTTTGTGATTCTGACGATTATCTATCTGGCTGCAGTATTCTGGTTTTTGCATCGTTGTCCGAAAAACGGACGTTATACATTGCTGCATATTATAGCATCAGTTCTGACAGCGGGAGCCCTGGGGAACTTTATAGATCGGCTCCGCCTGGGATATGTGGTGGATTTTTTCTATTTTTCACTGATTAATTTCCCGGTATTTAATGTAGCGGATATTTTTGTGGTAATTTCTTTTATTGGTATTGCAGTAAGCATTTTATTCATATATAAAGATGACGAATTGGAGTTCTTAAGCATCAGGAAAAGGGAGTCTAAGGCATAGTGGAAATCTATACATTTACACCGGATGAGGAACAGAAAAATTTAAGAATAGATAAATTTCTTTCTGAACAGCTGCCGGATCAGTCGCGATCCTATTTACAGAAATTATTGAAAGAAGGAAATGTGACAGTCAATGAAAAAACGGTAAAGGCAAATTATAAAGTACAGCTTTCCGATACAGTGAAGCTGGAACTTCCGGAGCCGGAGTGTCCGGACATTCTTCCGGAAGATATTCCACTGGATATTTTGTATGAAGATGAAGATGTGCTGATCATCAATAAACCCAAAGGAATGGTAGTTCATCCAAGTGCCGGACATTATACCCATACAGTGGTCAATGCAGTAATGTTTCACTGCAAGGAACATCTTTCCGGAATTAATGGAGTGATGCGTCCGGGTATCGTGCACAGGATCGATATGGATACAACGGGTGCTATTGTGATCTGTAAAAATGATATGGCACATCAGAGTCTGGCAGATCAGCTGAAAGAGCATTCAATCACCAGAAAATACCGCGCCCTGGTACATGGAAATCTGAAAGAAGATGAAGGAACAGTAGAAGGGCCTATTGGCCGTCATGCCACGGATCGGAAAAAGATGGCAATCAACTACAAAAACGGAAAACCTGCAGTAACGCACTATAAGGTGCTGGAACGTTTTGGTGCATACACTTTTATTGAGTGCCAGCTGGAGACCGGGCGCACTCATCAGATTCGCGTGCATATGGCAAGCATCGGTCATCCACTTGTGGGAGATATTACCTATGGGCCGGCGAAGTGTCCGTTCAAACATCTGCAAGGGCAGTGCCTTCATGCCATGGTTTTAGGGTTTGTTCATCCACGGACGAATGAATATATTGAATTCTCAGCCCCATTACCAGAATATTTTACTGATTTGTTAGAAAATTTAAGAAAATAGGTACTGTACAATTGATTTGTTTTATTTTATAATAATTATAATAAATTAAAAGAACGGGAGGGGTTGCTATGAAGACCAATACCATTATTACAATAGGTCGTCAGTACGGAAGTGCCGGACGTCAAATTGGAAGAGTCCTTGCAGAAGAGTTAGGTATTAAGTGTTACGATAAAGAGTTACTGGAACGTGCAGCAAAGGAAAGTGGACTTTGCGAAGAACTTTTTGAGAATCATGATGAAAAACCAACCAATAGTTTTCTGTATTCTCTGGTTATGGATACATACTCTTTTGGTTATACTTCATCTGCATTCTCTGATATGCCAATTAATCAGAAAGTTTTCCTGGCTCAGTTTGAAACTATCAAGAAAATCGCAGCTGAGGGACCTTGTATCATGATCGGTCGTTGCGCGGATTATGCACTGGCAGATTTTGATAACTGTTTCAGCGTATTTTTCCACGCGGATCTGCAGACGCGTATTCGAAGAATTGCAAAAATTTATGATCTGACAGATGCAAAAGCAAAAGATCGTATCATCAAAACAGATAAAAAACGTTCTAGCTATTACAATTACTACACCAGCAAACGTTGGGGTGATGCAGATTCCTATGATCTGTGTATCGACAGTGGTAAAATGGGAGTAGATGGCTCTGTAGAACTGATGTTAAATGCAATTCAGCTGAAAGAAAAGGGATATAAAACAGCTATTTACTAAATTTTATGTAACTGTTCAGTACCTTCACAGTTACAATTTTATTATACTGTCTGAAGCTGTATATTGTGTAGTATAATAAATAAGCCCGCATAACAGGTGAGAGGATCTGTTATGTGGGCTTGTTTCTTACACATATATGTAAATCAGCGGATTTTTGGTGTCCAGTCAGGAATGTTGCCGTTTACAATTGCAGAAAACATCCGCTCTTTCACACCGGGATTCTCCTGATTCAGTTTTCGGAGCAGGTCTTTTACATACTGTCGTTTTGTATATCCGTCTGCCGGACAGGGGCTTTTTACGACAGGAAGCTGATATTTGTTACAGAAGCCTTTCACATCTGCTTCAGAAACATACATCAGCGGGCGGATCACCGTAAGGTCGGTGCGGTCAAGATGGGTGATCGGAGGAAAAGAATAAAAATGCCCTTCGTAGATCAGAGACATCATCATGGTTTCTACAATATCATCCTTGTGATGGGCATAAGCTATTTTATTGCAGCCCAGTTTTTTTATCGTGTCGTTTAAAGCACCTTTGCGCATTTTTGCGCACAGGGAGCATGGATTCTTTTCGTTTCTTTCATCAAACACGATCCGGGCTATTTCGGTTTTTACCACGGTATAGGGAACTTTCATGGTTTCGCACAGGGAGTGAATGCCTGACACATCAAAATCAGGATGCCCCAGATCGACCGTAATTGCCTCCAGATCGAATTTTTTCGGATAGTAGCGTTGTAGTCCATGGAGTGCGTATAAAAGCGTTAAACTGTCCTTTCCGCCCGATATACCGATAGCAATTCTATCCCCGTCCTGAATCATGTTGTAATCATCGATAGCACGTCTTGTATAACTCATTAATTGTTGCAGTTTCATTGTATGGTTCCTCCAATTATAAAATATCAGAATAATTGTATAAATCAGAATAAATTTGTAAATTCTTTGAATAACATAAATTTACAGTTATTTAAGTATATCAAATAAAGACTTTACAGAAAAGTCATAAATAGTTAATACATGGATTTTATTCTGTGCTATAATAGATAATATATGTTTATTAACAGAAAACTCGTGGAGGCGTTCAGATGAAAAACTTCTTGGGAAAGAAATATGTCCAGATTGGAATCACAGCATTTTGCGTTATAGCTGCCAGTATGTTATTTTACTTTGGTATCTTTCATACGGCATCAATTGCCAGGGGATTGAATACGATTTATACCATCCTTACTCCAATTGTATATGCAGCAGCAATATCATATGTTCTATGGCCGGTTATCCGTTTTATGGAGCGCAGTGTGGTTTATCGGATCTGTGAGAAAAAAAACTGGAATCCAACTCATAAAGTACGCCATGCGATTCGGATGATTTGTGTTATTATTACATTACTGTTGTTTTTACTGGGAATCTATGGTTTGTTATCTGTGCTGATCCCGGAACTGATCAACAGTATCACAAACATTATCGACAATTTGCCACGATATATTAATAATATAGAAAAATGGCTGACGAATCTTCTGAAAAATTATCCGGATCTTGAAGAAAACTCCAGTATGATTTTCTCAGCCGTAACATCTAAAGCGGAAACCTGGCTGACGGATGATCTTCTGCCTAAAATAAATCTTCTGGTTGCAAGCTTTTCTACAGGATTCCTGGGAGTTCTGGTATTCTTGAAAAACTTTCTGATCGGTGCCATGATATCTATTTATCTGTTGTACGGTAAAGAATCTTACGTTGCGCAGGGAAAGCGGTTGCTGTACTGCCTGTTCAGTACCAGAACAACAAATAATATCATTCGTGACCTTCAGTATGTAGATAAGACCTTCGGTGGATTTATCATTGGAAAAGTGTTAGACTCATTTATTATTGGGATTTTGTGCTATATAGGTACAACGATTCTGAATTTGCCATATGCATTGCTTGTCAGTGTTATTGTGGGCGTGACGAATGTAATTCCGTTCTTTGGTCCATATATTGGTGCGGTGCCGAGTGCGCTGCTGATTTTGCTGGTTAATCCGATCCAATGTGTTTACTTTGTTATTTTTATCCTGTTATTGCAGCAATTTGACGGAAACTTTCTTGGACCAAAGATTCTTGGTGGTTCCACAGGACTTTCAAGCTTTATGGTTATAGTTGCTATTCTTGTGGGAGGTGGATTTTTCGGCATTTTCGGTATGTTTGTCGGAGTTCCTGCCTGTGCGGTGATCTGTACAGTAATCCGCAATGGTATACAAAATCGTCTGACTAAGAAGTGTATGCCGATTGATCTGGAAAGTTATCAGAATATCGATCATCTGGATGCAGAAACGCTGAAACCGGTGGCACCATCTGCAGAGAAACCGGGAAGTGACAGCGTATTTAAAAGTTATCGTAAAATTCGGACAAAAGCGAATGCCAATAATGAAGTGAATACAGAGGATCACAAAACAACGGAATAAATGATATGATATACAGAAGGAGAAAAAGTCATGAAGTTTGTAATACAAAGATGTCAGGAAGCCAGTGTTTCTGTGGATGGAAAAACAGTAGGGGCGATTGAAAAGGGATTGATGGTCCTGATTGGTGTAGGGAAAGATGATACTACAGAAGTGGTGGATAAATATCTGAAAAAACTATTACAGTTACGAATCTTTGAAGATGAGAACGGCAAGACAAATCGTTCTCTGATGGACATAGGAGGACAACTTTTGCTGGTGTCTCAATTTACTTTATACGCAAATTGCAGACATGGAAATCGACCAGGCTTTACGGATGCCGGAGATCCTCAAAAAGCAGAAGAGTTGTATGAATATCTGATAGAAAGAGCAAAAGAACAGGTTTCGGTTGTTGAACAGGGGATTTTTGGAGCAGATATGAAAGTTGCTCTTGTGAATGATGGACCGTTTACAATTATTTTAGATGAAGCAGCATTCGCTTAAATGCAAACGCTGCTTTTTTTGCATTGCATAACGAGTATAATTCGCAAATCGTATTTTATCTCGTTGCATTGCATATCAATAATTGGTCCGGTGGTTCAATTATTGATTTAAACTAAAATAAATATAAAGAACGAATGGCTTTAAGAATCGGGATTTTCACGAAGACGAAGAGCGGATGCTGCCTTTCTGCGTCGTTCATCACCGATAGCTGCATAGTGTTTTCTGGTGGTATTAACGTCTTTATGGCCTAATACGTCGGCTACCAGATAAATATCACCGGTTTCCCGATATAAGGCAGTACCATATGTGCTTCGGAGCTTATGTGGCGTGATTTTCTTTGTGGAAGTAATTTGTTTTGCATATTTTTTTACGAGATTTTCCACAGCCTGAATACTCATACGTTTTCTCTGAATGGAATAGAAGAGAGCGTGTTCGTGTCCGGCAATCGGCGTAATAGTCGCTCGTACTTCGAGATAGTCGAGAAGCGCTTTTTCTACCTCTTCACCAAAATACACAAACATTTCATTACCACCTTTTCGTGTAACTTTTATCGCATCATTTTTAAAATCCACATCCTCAACATCCAGCCCAACACATTCAGATACACGGATACCGGTTCCTAAAAGGAGTGTGATCAATGCAAGATCCCGGACTTTTGTTTTTTCATAGTAAGCTTTTCGCTGACCGGAAAGCTGATCCCCGGCATGTTCGATATAATCCAGCAGCATGGCAACTTCATCGACATCCAGGCGGATAATAGCCTTTTCATGAATTTTAGGAATGTCAATTAAAGCCGGAGGATTTGTCTTGATCAGTTCAAGACGAAAATAATAATTATAAAAGCTCCGTAGCGTTGAAATTTTGCGTTTTACGCCGGTTTCTCCATTGGTGATAAAAGTGTCCCGTTCATCCTTATAAACCTTTAAATATTCCTTATATTCCTCGATATCAAGAGCCTGAACCTGATCTAGTACATCAATTGTCAGATCCGTTAGCTTATAACCTTTAAATAAGGGGTTTTCCTGTACCAGAAACTGGAAAAAAATCCGTATATCGTATGCGTATGAAATCCTGGTTTTTGTCGTTGTAGTTGCATCAATCGCCCGAAAATAATCCCTGCAGAATTCCGGAAGAGTACGGAGAACTTCACGGAGTTTTAAAACATTCTGCATGTCGGTCTGATCATGATAAGTGACTCGATCCATAATAAAAAGTCCTTTCAGAATAAGTTGATATATGGATTGTATCATAGAAAAAGAGACCTGTCAATCTATACGACAAACCGCAGTTTTTCAAATAGATTGACGAGGGAAACATAATTAGGTTTAGATATTTATAAATGAACTTCTGTCATATTGTGATCTACGGCATTCAGAAATGTGTTAAATATATCTTTTGTTTTTAAACGTAAACTGGATGTATTGATGCATGGATGACATCCCAGGTATTCTTCTTTCAGTACATCGCTGTCGACTAACAGACGAACCCGATGATCAGTGTCATTCATTAATCCTAGGATGCTCACAGAGCCGGGAGTCACATCCAGAAATTCTTCCATATAGTCCGCAGTTCCAAAGGATAACCGGGAACTACCAATCTGCGCAGATAAATCCTTTGTTTTGAATATTTTCTCTCCCGGAATCAATAACAGATAAAAATCGGTTTTTTGGCGGTTGCATAAAAACAGGTTTTTACATGTTGCGGCTTTCAGGACCTTATCGATTTCTTCACACACATCCATATGCATCGCCGGTTCGTGATCCACTCGGTCATATTCGATATGTAATAGATCCAGTAATTCATATACTTTTTGCTCTTTTTTCAGACGTTCTGTCATATTTTCCGGACGTCCATGCTGCAATGTCAGACTCATAAACAGTATAAAATCTCCTTATCGTTTTTATCATCCGATATAAATCGTTCTAACAAATTGTACATTAGTTTGGAACAGCTAATATCAGATATATTTTTATTATAGAATCATATGTGTAGAAATACCAGAGATTTACCCAATCTAATCTATAGAAAAAACGCTGGTGTCAATTAAAAAAGATGTATAGAAATATAATTAGTATAACTTATTTTTTCCTATACATCTTTTCAAATATTAGTCTGTTTTTATTTTGTTTTCGGATCGAGCTGCTTTGGAAGAATCAAATTCAAGACAATCGCAGAAATTGTAGCAAGAACAACCGGGGATTTTCCGAAAATTGTAGTTACCCAGTCAGGGAACTGTGCAAGAGATGCGCTTGCCTGCGTAACACCCATACCAACAGCGATTGCCAGACCTACGATAGTGGTGTTTCGGAAATTCAGCTCTTCCGAAGCAATTAGTTTCATACCGGTCATGGCTATGGATGCAAATACAGAGATGGTTGCACCTCCAAGTACACAATAAGGTATGGTAGTAAGTAAAGATGAAAATTTCGGGATCAGACCGGCTGCAAGTAAGATGACTGCAGCTGTACCCATTACTCTCCTGCTTGTTACCTTTGTCGTGGAAACAATACCGACGTTCTGACTGTAGGTTGCGGTAGGCAGTCCACCGAAAAATGCACTGATAATATTGCTGATACCATATCCTACAATTCCACCGGTTAATTCTTTATCAGTAGGCATACGGTCCATAGCACCGGTTGTTGTGGCAGAAAAATCACCGATCGCCTGTACAGCATTGATCGCAAATAAAATGGCGATAGCTACACAGGATGAAGGTTCAAAGGTAATTCCAAAATGCATTGGCTTTGGAAGTTGGAAAAATGATGCATTGGATACAGAAGAAAAATCAATCATGCCAAAACAAAGTGATACAATATAGCCCCCCATGATACCAATTAGAATAGATGCCAGTTTCCAGATTCCTTTACCATAATGATTCAGGAAAGTTACAATAATCAGCGTGATAACGGCCACCAGCCAGTTCTGCCAGGAACCGTAATTCTCACTGCTCGCACCGCCGGCCATGTAATTGATGGCAGTTGGATATAAAGATAATCCGATAGCAAAAACTACCGTTCCGGTAATCAATGGTGGGAAAAACTTGCGGATTCGCTTGATGTTTAATCCAACCAGTAAAGCAACAATACCGCCGACGATTTGTGCGCCGAGAATGGTGGCAATATCATACTCGCCTGCGATTGCCTGCATACTTGGCACGTAGGCAAAACTGATACCCATCATAACCGGAAGTCCGGCACCGATGGCGAACCACCTGGTTTTTATAAAGGGAAATAACTGTAATAACGTGGTAAGTGCTGACATTACCAGAGCAGCCTGGATCAGAATAACGGAATCCTTCTGGGAAAGTCCTGCTACACCGGCAACAATGATGGATGGGGTTACACATCCGACAATCATGGCAAGTACATGCTGGATCGCCAGTGGCATAACTTGTCCGAACGATGGCTTTCCGTAGAAATCAAATAACGCTTTGTCCATCTGTCTGGAATGACCTGTTTCTTTGGTACTCATACTATCTTTTTCCTCCTTGGTGTTATTTATTTATTATATATGGAGATAAGATATTTGAACACCCTTTTTTGTAATAAATAACAAACTAATTATTAATTTTTCTAATCAATAATTATTCCGGGACTTCACGAGTTAAAGTAAACTATATTTATTACCTGTATTCATCGGAGTAATACGGTACACAGATGGTAGTTCCATAGATCAGCTGATCATCCGGAAGATGGTTAATGCTTTTCACTTCTTCCATGTAAGCGCGGATATTTGTATATTCATCACTGATGTATTTCTGGGAAACACCCCACAAAGTGGTATCACGGTCTACATAAACGTTAGTATAGTATTTATAACGTTCCTGCACATCTGCATTTGCATCGACGCTGGTAAAACGGAGTATGGCAACTGTTGCCAGACAGATCAAAAACATACTGGCAAAAGGGAGATGTCTGCATTTTGTTTTTCTGGTACGACATTTTCCGGGGTGTACATTTCTGCGAGTGCTTCGTGTAACAGTTGTCTTTCCTTTGTATTCTTTCATCATAGTAAATTCCTCCCATACTTTTAAAACATATGTTTGCGAACATTTGTTCTTTAACTGTGAATTTATTATAGATCTCGAACGTCCGTTTGTCAATATGATTTTGGAGAAAATCCGAACAGATTTTCGGAATATGTGTTTGCATTTTAAGTGTGTATATGTTATCATTATAATTAAATAATTACAGAATTTGTAATGAAGTCAGAAAAATACAATTACAGATGCAAATAGATATATAATAAAGAAAAAGAGAATCAGATGTTCGGGAGGATTCAGCTATGGCATACGGGAAAATTACAGATAAACAACGGGAAATTTTGGAATATATCAAAAACGAAATTCTGAACAGGGGATTTCCACCTGCGGTACGTGAAATTTGTGAAGCGGTGAACCTGAAGTCCACGTCTTCTGTTCATGCACACCTGGAGAGTCTGGAAAAGAATGGCTATATCCGACGTGATCCTACCAAACCGAGAGCAATTGAGATCGTGGATGACAACTTTAACCTGGTGCGCAGAGAGATGGTGAATGTTCCGGTATTAGGCCGTGTGGCAGCCGGTGAACCACTGCTGGCGATCGAGAATGTGGAAAGTTATTTTCCGATTCCGGCGGAATTTATGCCGAACGCACAGACCTTTATTCTGAATGTTGTTGGGGAAAGTATGATCAATGCAGGGATTCTTGATGGTGATAAAGTAATTGTAGAGCAGACTGCAGATGCACAGAATGGTGATATTGTAGTAGCTCTGGTAGATGATTCTGCTACAGTAAAAAGATTTTACAAAGAAAAAGACTGTTATCGTCTCCAGCCGGAAAACGATTACATGGATCCGATCATCGTATATGATCAGTTGCAAATTCTTGGCAAGGTCATCGGTGTATATCGGTTTATGGAATAATCTCTTTAAAATAAATGTAAAATGAGATTCGATGCTCTGTTATGAGTAATCGAAAAAAAGAGTACAGAAAATCCTAATCAGTTTCTGTACTCTTTTTCTTTATCTGCGATATATCGTAACTGTTCAGTACCTTCACAGTTACGAGCAAAAATGCACTTACTGTTCTTCTTTCAGCTCTTTCGCATCCATCACTTTTCCGTCTCGCCAGATACGTTCAAGATCATAGAACAGTCTGTTCTCTTCGTCGAAAAGATGAATTACGATGTCACCGTAGTCCAGCAGGATCCAGTTCGCACTGGAATAGCCTTCCGTCTGTTTGAGCTGATAACCGGCTTTTCCCAGTACCTCGTCTACATTATCCGCCATTGCCTGTACCTGGTTACGATTACTTCCGCTTGCGATGATAAAATAATCAGCCAGAGTGGTAATCTGTTCGATATCAATTACTTTAATATCAGAAGCTTTTTTATCTTCCAAAGCTTCACATGCCAGCAGTGCCATTTTTTTTGCATCTGTCATTTTATGTTCTCCTTATTTTGTATTAATCAAGTCGCTATAGTAATTATAGGCCTGTATTGTTGCCTGATCGATGTCCTGTGGGTCATCGTCCAGATACTCCAGGGTGTCATGCAGAATCTCATACATGCAGAGATCCAGATTCTCAAAAGCAATCTTACGAATCTCAGCAAGTCTTGGAGCTTTATTCCTTGCCGGCTCGATATAGTCCGCAATATATACAATCTTTTCCAGAAGTGTCATGTTTTCTTTTCCGGTAGTATGCCAGGTGATTGCACTTAAGATTTCAGGATCTGTTACACCATATTTTTCCCGGGCTACCCAGGCACCTACTTTGGCATGGAGTAAAAAGGTATGCTCTCTCTCAAAGTCTGTGACCGGAATCTTATTATCTTTACAGATTTTCAGCTTTTTCTTTGCCGGAATACATTTGGCACAGTCATGAAGAAGACCTGCCAGCTGTGCGCGTTCCATAGGATAATCATAGCGGATTGCCAGGGATGCACTCATCTGCATCACACCGAGAGTATGCCAGAGACGGTCTTCGTCCAGATATTTTTTCAGCTTTCCGGCAATCTTCATCAGATTGAACTTCTGTTCTTCCATAACATTCCTCCTGCATTCTTCATCTTTTGTAATTTCCAAGAGAGGAATCCGGGACTATGCCCGGTAGATTCCTTCTTCGCGAATATAAGTATATACCTCATCCACAAGATAATACCGTACGCTTTTTCCCTGACGGATCCAGTCACGGAGTGTCTGTGAGGAAATTTCCAGGTTGGGAGTGTGCAGCTGGATAAAATTCCCCTTGTATTTTTCTTCCAGATATAACATTTGTTCTTTCAGGGATTCTTCCGGAACAGCATTTCTTGTAGCTACCAGCAGACTGGCTGCTTTACAGATCCGATCCGGTCTGCACCACGTGTCAAAATCATACAGAGAATCTGCACCGATGATAAAATAATACGTTTGATCCGGATATTTCTTATGCAGTCGCTCCAGTGTCTCATAAGTATACGTATATCCGTCCGGATGCATCTCTTCTGTGGAAAGACGGAAATGTGGATTGTCAGCGATAGATTTTCGCACCATCTCCACCCGCTGCTGATCACTTGCACGTCCCTCACGGTTCTGTTTGTGGGGAGGATTTCCGGAAGGCATAAACCAGACCTCATCGAGAGCCAGTTCCTCATAAGCCTTTTCTGCCAGAATCAGATGTCCTATATGAATCGGATCAAAGGTTCCCCCCATAATTCCAATTCGTTTTTTCATGATGTTCTCCTTACGGAAGCTGAATCTTTTTCTTCTCTTTTTTTCCTTCTTTATAAAGAACGATTTTCTTACCGATAACCTGAACAACCTGGGAACCGGTCCGTTCAGCCAGAACACGGGCGATTTCTTTTGGATCGTCCATACAGTTCTGTAATACGCTGATCTTAATCAGTTCTCTTGCTTCCAGGGCTTCCTTTGCGGACTGGGTAAATTCCGGCGTCAGACTGGATTTGCCGATCTGCAGGATTGGTTCTGTTGTCATGGCAATACTTTTCAGATATGCTCTTTGTTTGCTTGTCATAAACTCTCCTTTATTTGTAATAATCAAATTCAAATCCGTACATACGGACAGTGTCTCCCTCTTCAATACCTGCCTGTTCCAGTTCTTCAAGAATACCGCCGTCTTTCAGGAACTTCTGGAAGAAAGCGAATCCTTTTTCAGAATCCAGGTTGGTATATCCAAGCATCTTCTCAATCTTTGGTCCTTCTACCACATAAGTATGACCATCGTCGAGTTTTTCTACGGTATATGGCAGATTTTCCGCAATAAGAACGTCTTCCGGGAAGAATTCCTGCTCGAAAATAATCTGTTTTTTCTCAATGGAATCCAAAAGAGATTTTACATGGTATAAAAGTTCTTTCACACCTTTGCCGGTAACGGCAGAAATAGGAAATACTTTTACGCCCTGTGGCTCAAATTCGTCCTTCAGACGCTGAATCGGATCTTCTCCGTCAGGATAGATCACATCCACTTTATTGGCTGCGATTACCTGTGGTCTGGAAGCAATATCGGCGTTATATGCCTTTAATTCTGCATTGATCTTATAGACATCATCTACCGGATCTCTGCCCTCCGTGGAAGCGGCATCCACAATATGGATCATGACACGGGTTCTCTCGATGTGACGCAGGAACTGATGTCCCAGTCCCACACCTTCCGATGCACCTTCGATGAGTCCCGGAATATCCGCGATAACAAAACCGTCAGCACCATCGAGATCTACCACACCAAGATTTGGTGTAAGGGTAGTAAAATGATAGTTGGCGATCTTTGGCTGTGCATTAGTTACACGGGAAAGAAATGTAGATTTTCCTACATTTGGATATCCAACCAGTCCCACATCTGCGATGACTTTCAGTTCCAGACGTACTTCCAGCTCCTGGGCCGGCTGGCCTGGCTGCGCGTACTTCGGAACCTGCATGGTGGCAGTTGCATAGTGCATGTTTCCTTTACCGCCGCGACCGCCTTTTAAGATCACCTGCCGGCGATTTTCACCGGACATATCTGCGATTACTTTACCGCTTTCTGCTTCGTAGACAACGGTTCCTTCCGGAACACGCAGTGTGATATCTTTTCCATCGGCTCCATGGCATCGTTTTTTTCCGCCCTGTTCGCCATTTTGTGCTGCATATTTTCTTTTGTGACGAAATTCATTCAACGTATTCAGACCTTCGTCCACTTCAAAAATCACATCACCTCCGCGACCGCCATCACCGCCATCCGGACCACCGTTTGGCACAAACAACTCTCTACGGAAGCTTACATGCCCGTCCCCGCCTTTACCGGAACGGATCACGATCTTTGCTCTGTCTGCAAACATATTTTTCTCCTATCTGTCAATATTAGATGGAAACAGTGAACTAAAATTATGATGTCGCTGTTCCTGTTATCGAATATATAAAAAGAAGGCTCCAAACCATTCTGATTTGAAGCCCGCTGCATATGCTTATTCAGCTACCGGAACGATAGAAACCTGTTTCTTATCTCTTCCTTTTCTTTCAAAACGAACAACACCGTCTACTAATGCAAACAGAGTATCGTCTTTACCACGTCCAACGTTTACACCCGGATGAATCTTGGTTCCACGCTGTCTGTAAAGGATATTACCAGCTTTTACAAACTGTCCGTCAGCTCTTTTTGCTCCCAATCTTTTGGATTCGGAATCTCTACCGTTCTTAGTAGAACCAACTCCTTTTTTATGAGCAAAAAATTGAAGGTTCATATTTAACATGGTTTTTACACCTCCTCGAAGATTATATCAATAAATTCTGTGTACTGTTCATCTTCCATTCTCTGTAATCCGAGAATCAACGAATTCAGCAGCAGGAGACTTTCTTTGGAAGGCTTGTTCTTTATCATAAAATGAATACGTGCAGATGATTCATCCACATCAATCGTAAACTCATCTTCTGTAAAGGCCTCAATAGAATTCACCGTATTGATCACCAGTGCAGAGATACCGGCGCAGACAATATCTTCACCTTCCTGAGCATATCCTGCATGATCCTCACTGGTAAAGCCTACACACTGATTTTCTGAATTCTGATAAAACGTAACTTTTGTCATCAGACCACCTGATTAAGCGTTGATCTTTTCGATTTTCACTTTTGTGAACTGCTGTCTATGTCCGTTTTTCTTGTGATAACCAGTTTTTCTCTTATACTTGTAAACGATTACTTTTTTAGCTTTTCCGTTTTCAACTACAGATGCAGTAACGCTGGCATTAGCTACGTCAGCTCCTACTTTTAAACCGTCGTTGTTTACAGCAAGTACCTGGTCAAATGTAACAGTCTCTCCAGCTTCTACACCAAGCTTTTCTACTCTAATGATATCGCCTTCGGCTACTTTGTACTGTTTACCACCTGTTGCAATAATTGCGTACATATGGCACACCTCCTATTATCATTACTCGCCAAATATGGTGGCTCTTTCGAGCTCTTCTACCTCTTTGTGCGGCATACTTCGTAATATTACCATGCTTTTTTGGATTCGTCAACTGCTTTTTGAAAATTTTCTTGAAATATTATTATAATAGAATACGACAGTTATTCAACACCATCCAGTACATGTGATGCCGCAATTGCCAGTACACCCGGACCGGTATGGCAGGTGACACTGAAAGATAATGGATCCATTCGTGAGATGGCAATATCCGGGAACACGCTCTGCACTTCTTCCTTCCATTGTCTTGCAGTTTCTTCATCGGTGGTATAGGCTACATGAAGTTTTAACTGTCCTTTTGTGACATAATCGGAAAAACGGCCTTCCACATCTTTTTTCATGGCTTCCAGCATGTTCTTTTTGGCAGCTTTGACACCACGGACTTTTTTGTAGGCATCGAGTTTGTCTCCCTGAATCTGCAAAATCGGTTTCAGGTTCAAAGCAGAGCCAAGAAGTGCTGCTGACGGTGTAATACGACCACCTTTTTTCAGATATTTTAAGGTGTCTACCATCAGATAAATGCTGGATTCCAGTGCCTCTTTTTCCAGAATTTCTTTAATCTGTGCAGCCGACTTTCCGGCAGCAACAAGATGTTTCGCATCCATTACAGACTGCTGCATGGTAACGGAGATCCTCTGGTTATCGACTACCTGTACCTTCCCATCATAATCCCGGGCAAGTCCCATAGCGGTAGAGCAGGATGCACTAAGTCCGCTGGACATCGGAATGTGCACGATTTCATCATATTCTTTTAAAAGTTTATCCCACAGATCCATCACATCACCGGGTGACGGCTGAGAAGTAGATAAGTCTGCATCGTTTTCAAGAAAATGATAGAACTGTTCTTTGTTCATATCCACATCTTCAAAATATAATTTTCCATCTACTAAGAAAGGCATCGGGATCACATAGATTCCAAGTTCTTTTCCTTCTGCCTGTGAGATACCACTGTTACTGTCGGTGACGATGGCAACATTGCCCATACTTTTGTTCCTCCTTTTACACTGCTGTAACGGTTTTTAATAATATACGTCATTTTAGCTCAATAATATAATTATAACATGGACTCAAAATAAATTCCACATCCAAAACAAATGATTCCTGCAATGAAGAAAACTGCGGATGGAATTGCAATTTTGAGTACTGTGCGATCCATCTGTTCTTTCGGGAAAAACGGTTGTTTTACATTATCTCGTCTGTGTAACAGATAATTGCCCAGGTACATTCCGAAAGGAACAGCTGCTCCAAGGATCAGATAAACACCGATGGAAATCAGAGGAACCGTCATGGTTCCATCAGCACCGGTAAGCTGATTTTGCGCCTGCTGTAGCTGAGACGTTTTCAGAAGAAATTCCTGCAGCACCATGGGAACCAGATTATTTATCATATGAAATGCGGAGGAATATACCATATTTTCTGTCTCCAACATAATATAGGACATAACTGCTCCCAGGATCGCAGTAGGCAGGAAACGAAGTGGGTTTGCATGAAAGAGACCAAAATAGATACCCATGATCAGAACGACCAGCCATTCTTTTCGGATACGATACATGGTATGAATGATTACACCGCGGTGAACCGCTTCCTCACAGATTGCCGGAAGCAGCGCAACTACGATCACAGATACCCAGAAAGGTACGCTGTAGATCACATCATTCAGTCCCTCGTTGATTGTCTCCATTTCTCCGGGAAATAAGCGATACTGGATCAGTGATACGACCATTGCAAGGATATAGGACGAAATCCACATCAGAATAGTTCCTAACATTGGCAGTCCTTCCGGAGAATGCACCGGAAACAGAGAGTGCAGGGAATACCCCATCACTTTTGCAAAT
>NZ_JALFPR010000107.1:0-102332 GCF_022785585.1 Oliverpabstia sp.
TACAGGAACATCTGATGCATGGGCAAAATCCGCAGACTTCAACCTGCAGGCTTATCTGAACATGATGGATGACATGGTAATCAGACCATACTCCAGATCCACTGTAACATGGGAAAATGAAGACAGTGAAATCATGAAAGACGTATTCAGTGGTGACAAAACTATGGAAGAAGCTTGTAAAGCAATGGCAGATCAGATGAACGAATGCCTGGCAGACGAGCAGTAATTCGACAGTAACTGGAAAAATTAAGCAGTAACCAAAGAGCAGGCAGGTTCGAAAGAATCTGCCTGTGTTTGAAAAAGGAGTGAGTAGTTTGGCAGGTAAAGCGAAAGTGAAAACAACCGGAAGACAGCGAAGCGAATTTTTATGGGGCTGGCTGTTTATCCTTCCAACCGTGATCGGTCTGGTTGTATTAAATATTATCCCGATTTTCCAGACAATTTATCAGAGCTTTTTTAAGACCGGTGATTTCGGTAAAGGAAATATCTTTATCGGTTTTGAAAACTACCAGAAAGTATTTGGTAGCCAGGAAATCTGGCAGGCACTGATCAACACATTTAAATATGCGATTGTAGAAGTACCGTTCTCTATCTGTATCGCGCTGGTTCTGGCAGTTCTGCTGAACAGAAAGATGAGAGGAAGAAGCGCCTATCGTACTATTATCTTCCTTCCTATGGTTGCAGCTCCGGCAGCGGTAGCTATGGTATGGAGATGGCTCTTTAACTCGGATTTTGGTCTGATCAACAACCTGTTCCACGTAAATGTAAAATGGATCTCCAATCCGAAGATTGCTGTATTCTCTATTGCAGTCATCGGTATCTGGTCCATTATCGGTTATAACATGGTACTGTTTATCGCTGGTCTTCAGGAAATCCCTCATGATTACTACGAGGCAGCAGAAATTGACGGTGCTACCGGGATCAAATGTTTCTTTAACATTACCATCCCACTGTTATCCCCGACCATCTTCTTTGTTATGATCACACGTATCATCGGATCCCTGCAGATATTCGATCTGATCTACATGGTAATGGAAAAATCCAATCCGGCATTGGAAAAAACCCAGTCTCTGGTATTCCTGTTCTATAAGTACAGCTTTACCAATAAGAACGTAGGCTATGGTTCCACCATTGTTATTCTGCTGCTGATCATTACCCTGATCATCACAGCGTTCCAGATGGTAGCTCAGAAAAAATGGGTATTCTACAACTAGAAAGGAGGAAAACAGTATGGACAGCATGAAAACAAAACAGACAGTGATCAATGTCCTGATTCAGGTCATCATGATCATCGTATCGATCACAATGTTGGTACCGTTTTTATGGATGGTATTGACTGCATTTAAGACAGTAACAGAGGCAACCAGTGTAAATCCATTTGTTATCTTCCCGAAAGAGTGGAGAACAGACGCATTCAAAGAAGTTATCAGAAACATGAACTTTCTTCTGCTGTATAAGAACACATTGTTGATGATCTTTTTCCGAGTACTCTGTGCAGTTCTGACAGCAACCATGGCAGGTTACGCTTTCGGCCGTCTGAAATTTAAAGGAAGAGATTTCTGTTTCTCTCTGGTTCTTTTACAGATGATGGTTCCTGGTCAGATTTTTATCACACCGCAGTACCTGATGGTAAGTAAGATGGGCATGCTGAATACTATTTTCGCACTGGTATTCCCAGGTATGGTAACCGCTTTCGGAACTTTCCTACTCAGACAGGGGTATATGGGACTGCCGAATGATCTCGAAGAAGCAGCCCGTCTGGATGGCTGTAATATCGGACAGACCTTCCTGTATATCATGGCTCCGCTGACCAGATCCAGTATGGTTGCACTGGGTATCTTTACCGCAGTGTTCGCATTTAAAGATCTGATGTGGCCGATGATCGTAAATACAGATAAAGATATGCTGGTTCTTTCTTCCGCACTGGCGAAGATGCAGGGTCAGTACAGTTCCAAATTCCCGGAATTGATGGCGGCATCTCTGATCGCATGTATCCCGATGATCATTTTATATATGATTTTCCAGAAACAGTTTATCGAGGGTATCGCAACCAGCGGTGGTAAGTTATAATAAATATAAATCGAGACAAAGCCGGCGTGACAGGTATGTGCGTCGGCTTATTTTGGAAGGAGACGAGAAGAAAATGGCAATTGTATTCCACAAAGAGAGCAGATGTTTTCATCTGTATAACGCTGAAGTAAGTTATATCATCCGTATCATGGAAAACGAACAGTTAGAGCAGTTATATTATGGAAAGAGAATTCATGACCGGGAAGATTTTACCTACCTTCATGAAGAGTGTATGCGTTCCCAGATGTCCATCAATGTTCCGGAACCGGGTATCCTTTCCATGCAGTATACAAAACAGGAATTCCCGACTTATGGAACCGGTGATTACAGAAGCCCGGCACTGACGATCGCACAGGAGAACGGAAGCAGGATCGTGAATTTTACTTATGCATTTCATGAGATTTACAACGGAAAGAAAAATATTCTTCCGCTTCCAGCCACCTATGTAGAAAGCGGGGATGAGGCACAGACACTGGAAATAACACTTCATGATGCAGTGATGGATACCGATCTGATTCTGTCTTATACCATTTATGAAGAGTATCCGGTGATCACAAGAAATGCAAAGGTTTCTCATAATGGAAGCGAAAAGATCGTTCTGGATAAGATCATGAGTGCCAGTGTGGAATTCAACGACATGGATTATGAGATGGTACAGCTTTCCGGTGGATGGTCAAGAGAACGGTATGTGAAAAACAGAAAACTGGAGATGGGTATCCAGAGTATCCAGAGTTTGAACGGAACCTGCTGTGGTGCAGAGCATAATCCCTTCCTGGCACTGAAACGTCCGCATACCACGGAAAATCAGGGCGAAGTATACGGCTTCAGCCTGGTATACAGCGGCAATCATCTGGGACAGGTAGAAGTTTCTACTTTTGATATGACCCGTGTGATGATGGGAATCAACCCGGAAGACTTCAGCTGGGAACTGACACAGGGAGAATCCTTCCAGACACCGGAAGTAGTTATGGTTTACAGCGATCAGGGTCTGAATAAGATGAGTCAGACATATCACAGAATCTACCGGAAACGTCTGATGCATGGAACCTGGAGAGATCAGGCACGCCCGATCCTGTTAAACAACTGGGAAGCAACCTATTTTGATTTTAATGAAGAAAAAATCCTGAATATTGCGAAAAAAGCGAAAGAAGCAGGTGTGGAACTCTTTGTTCTGGATGACGGCTGGTTTGGTGCGAGAAACGATGACTACCGTGGACTGGGTGACTGGTATGTCAATCTGGAAAAACTGCCATCCGGCATCAGTGGTCTGTCCAGAAAAGTAGAAGAACTGGGACTGAAATTTGGTCTGTGGGTAGAACTGGAGATGGTCAACAAAGACAGTGATCTTTACCGTGCACATCCGGACTGGATCATCAGTGCACCGGAACGTTTTGAGTCGCATGCAAGACATCAGTTTGTTCTGGATTTTTCGAAAAAAGAAGTGGTTGACTATATTTATGAGATGGTTGCGAAAGTGATCCGTGAATCCTCGATTTCCTATATTAAATGGGATATGAATCGTTATATGACGGAGCCTTACAGTAAAGGAACCGAACCGTCCCAGCAGGGTAAAGTGATGCACAAATATATTTTAGGTGTGTATGATCTGTATACTAGACTGACCACAGAATTCCCGGAGATCCTGTTTGAGTCCTGTGCAAGCGGTGGCGCAAGATTTGATCCTGCCATGCTGTATTTTGCACCACAGACATGGACCAGTGATGATACCGATGCCAGTGAGAGAACCAAGATCCAGTACGGTACTTCTTATGTATATCCGATCGTCAGCATGGGATCTCATGTATCTGCGGTACCGAACCATCAGTTATACCGTACGACACCGATCGAGACAAGAGCGAATGTTGCTTACTTTGGAACTTTCGGTTATGAATTGGATCTGAATCTGCTCAGTGATGCGGAGATGGCAAGTGTTAAAAAACAAATTGCATTTATGAAAGAATACCGGGAACTGATCCAGGTAGACGGCGATTTCTACCGTCTGTTGAATCCGTTTGAAGGAAATGAGACGGCATGGATGGTTGTTTCTCAGGATAAGACACAGGCAGTGGCGGCACTGTACCAGAGACTGAACAAAGTCAATGCATCCTGGCTGCGCCTGAAACTGGAAGGTCTGGATCCGGATGCAAAATATCAGGTAAGCTGTGATCTGACCCCGTCCTCTTCTTTCGACACAGAACTGGCAAAACGCTACGGTTACGATACAGAAGGAAATCAGGTAAAAACATATGAAGCATACGGGGATGAACTGATGCGTGCAGGTATCCCGGTCGACAGACAGGAGCTGAATAAAAAGGGTGGAGATTTTGCTTCCTTACTGTATATAATTAAGAAAGTGGATTGATAAGAATGAAACATGTATCAGGCTATACCAATTCTGCAAGATACTGTGCTCTGGAAGATCTGCAAAAGGATTCGGCAGACCTGTGTCTGATCTACTGTGGCTGGGAATATTGTGAGCCCGGCCACAGATATGGTCCGAATATGCGTACGACTTACGTATTGCATATTATCAGAAGTGGCAGGGGAACACTGGAGATTCATAATCAGAAATATGAACTGACCGCAGGTGATGCGTTTTTGCTTTGTCCCGATATTGAAGCCTGGTATGAGGCGGACAGGGAAGATCCATGGTCTTATATGTGGGTCGGCTTTACCGGGTATCGTGCACAGGAATATGCAGGGCATGCAGGATTTACAAAAAGAACTCCGATTCGTAAAGTGAATTGTGGAAAAGAACTGAATAGTTATATTGACGGAATGCTGGAGGCACATCAGCTTTCTTATACGGATGAACTGAAAAGAAATGGTTATCTGATGCTGTTTTTTGCAACACTGATGGAAGACTATAAAAAGATTGTTCCGGCCATAGCCAATCAGCATTCCTATCCGGGAAGTGTTTATGTAAAGCATGCGATGGAATATATTGCCTATCACTACCGGGAAAAAATCAAAATTAATGAACTGGCAGATTATATCGGAGTCAACCGAAGCTACCTTACCAGCAGTTTTAAAAAGGCAATCGGGTGTTCACCACAGGAATATCTGGTAAACCTCCGGATGGAAAAAGCAAGAGAGATGCTGCGGAATACCGGTATGCAGATCAATGCTGTCGCTGCCGCAGTGGGGTATCAGGACCAGCTGGCATTTTCCAAGATTTTCAAGCAGCATTTCGGAACGAGCCCCAAAGCCTACCGGGAGATGGGAGAAGAACTTCAGCTTGTAAGCGAAAAAGGGAAGTATACTTCGAAAAAAATGTAAGAGTGTATCTGTGATGGTGTGGAGCAATTACGTAATAACACAGGAAAACAGACAGGCCATAACGGAAACTTACAGAAGACAAAAAGGAGAAGCAGAATCATGCAAAGACAATATAGATTAGGAATTCCTTCTTTTATTACGGTAGAGACAGAAGATAGTGTCTGGATCGGAGAGAAGGATGCAAAGAGAACAGAAAAAGGCGATGTTATGGTAGGATATGAAACCACGCCGGAGACAGAAGAAGTCTGGCTGACCGCAGATCAGACAAAAGTAAAAACGATCAAACTCCGCTGGAACACCCCGGTCAATAAGAAATCGCGGATCCTTGGCGGTTCCTGGGAGAGAACATACGGGGATGTGGACTGGAAAGGTGTCAGCGGCAGTCGTTTTATGCCGTGGTATTTTCTGGCAGCGGTCGGAGAAACTGTGACAGGATATGGGGTAAAGGTAAGACCTTCCGCCATGTGTTTCTGGCAGGCAGATACCCGTGGAATTACACTGGTGATGGATGTGCGCTGTGGTGGTACCGGTGTGCAGCTTTCTGGTAGAAAACTTCGGGCTGCTCAGATCGTAGCGATGCAAACTGAAGGAATGGGGACTTTCGAAAGTGCCAGAGAGTTTTGCAAAGTCATGTGTACCGATCCGATCTTCCCGGACTATCCGGTTTATGGAAGTAATAACTGGTATTATGCTTATGGAGACAGTTCAGAAGAAGAGATCCTGCAGGATACCGACTATATCGTGGAACTGACCAAAGGCGTGGACAATCCGCCGTATATGGTGATCGATGACTGCTGGCAGGAGCATCATCGACTGGATGAGTATAATGGTGGACCATGGAAAAAAGGAAATATAAAATTCCCTGATATGGGTGCACTGGCAAAAAAACTGGAAGAAAAAGGCGTACGCCCTGGCATCTGGGTTCGATTCTTATTGAATGAAGAAGAGACGATTCCTCAGGAGTGGAGATTATCCCATAACGATTGTCTGGATCCTTCCCATCCGGGAGTCCTTTCCTATATTCAGGAAGATGTGGAAAGGATCTGTAACTGGGGTTATACACTGATCAAGCATGATTTTACCACTTTTGATATCTTCGGAAGGTGGGGCGTGGAGATGAACCCGTTCCCGACAGAGGATGGATGGCAATTTTACGATACTTCAAAGACCAGTGCGGAGATTGTAACCGGACTGTACCAGGCAATTTATGAGGCTGCGAAAAAGCACCATACTCTGATCATGGGCTGTAATACCATTGGCCATCTGGGGGCAGGTCTGATGCAGCTGCAGCGAACCGGAGACGATACCAGCGGTATCACCTGGGAGAGAACAAAGAAAATGGGAGTCAACACCCTGGCATTCTGTCTGCCACAGCATGGAACATTTTTTGATGTGGATGCGGACTGCGTAGGTATTACGGGTTCCATCCCGTGGAGCCTGAACCGTCAGTGGGCGGATGTTGTTGCAGAGTCCGGAACCTCTCTGTTTGTCTCAGCAAAACCAGGGGTGCTGACAGCAGAAGAAAACGAAGAACTGCACCAGATTATGTTAAAAGCATCCCGGCAGGATCATCACAAAATCCCGTTAGACTGGGAAGAAACCGACTGCCCGGAAGTGTGGGGAGACGAAGAGGAAGAAGTAGAATACAACTGGTACGAAGAAGCCGGACCGGTAGCAAAAGGAAATGACCAACTGTATCATGCGTATATTCCGCTGTCATAAAAAACAGGATGATTGTAAAAGGAGAAAAGTTATTCAGTGGCTTTTCTCTTTTTGCTTGTCGTAAAAATATAATCTTGTATAAAAAGAAAAAATTACTATAATAACAAAAAAGATATAGTAGCCGCAGGCATTTTACAGACAGAAAAATACAATGACACAGGGAACGCAAAACAGAGAAGATTTCATTATGCTTCCGACGGTAGACTTCTGCTTTAAAGAACTGATGCAGAATGCAAAGGTAAGACAGGGAAAAGTTATGATAAACTGAAAAAGTTGCCGGAAAAAGAACAGAATGAATCCGGAATTATCTGCTGGATGCGT
Organism: Oliverpabstia sp.; assembly: GCF_022785585.1. NCBI lineage: Bacteria > Bacillati > Bacillota > Clostridia > Lachnospirales > Lachnospiraceae > Oliverpabstia > Oliverpabstia sp. The sequence goes on from NZ_JALFPR010000107.1 coordinate 7,393, forward strand.
TTCCTTGGAGCGAAAAGCAGAAAGGAGTTTGAGAAGATGGCGAAAGAAGACTCTTATATAGACGAAGCGTATGAGATGTTAAAACATATGAGTGCGGATGAGAAGAAAAGGCTGGAATATGAAGCGAGGGAGAAAGTCTGGATGAAATATTAGAAGTTGCAAAGTTTACGGAGAATAAACGGAACTGACAAAATAGTATGGTATATGGAAATAAACAGGTGTATAATGCAGGGCAGAGACCGTGAGAAACACGGGTGCACCGGGAAAACTTAAAAGAAAAACCGGGTGCAAAAGAAAGGACGAATGAAAATGGACATGACGAGAATAGAAAAAGTAATCGAAGACATGCGCAAGATGAATCTGGAACAGTTTCTTGTGACAGATCCGATGGCTGTGTATTATCTGACCGGACAGTATTATGCATGTGGAGAACGTATGATGGTTCTCCGACTGGATGTGGAAAAAGAGCCGGTACTGGTGATCGGAAAGCTGTTTCCGCAGGATGAAGAAAAACTGGGAATCAAAGTCGTATACTTTGATGATACCGATGACTGTGTGGAAGTTTTGGCTTCCCATATGAGAAAAGGCGGAACCATCGGTATCGACAAAACCTGGCCGGCGCGGTTTCTGCTTCGCCTGATGGAACTTCAGGTGGGAGATACGTATAGTAATGCATCCACGATCATAGATCATATCCGCCAGATCAAAACAGAAGAAGAGCAGCAAAAGATGCGTGTGGCATCCCGCTGTAACGATACCAGTATTGAAGAACTGATCCCGCTTGTAAGCAAAGGAATGACAGAAGCGGAGCTGGGAGAAGAACTCCTGAAAATCTATCTGAAAAACGGTGCTCAGGGACATTCCTTCGAGCCGATCATCGCGTACGGCGCCCATGCAGCAGATCCGCATCATGAAACAGACGATTCCAAAGGAAGTTATGGCGATGCGGTAGTCCTGGATGTGGGATGCCTGGTCAACGGATACTGTGCTGATATGACAAGAACTGTATTTATCGGAAAAGCCAGCGAAGAGGCAAAGAAAATCTATGCGATCGTCAAAGAAGCCAACCGCCGCGGAATCGAAGCTGCAAAACCGGGTGCAAGATTCTGCGACGTAGACCGTGCAGCCAGAGACTACATCGAAGAACAGGGCTATGGCCAATACTTCACCCATCGTACCGGACACAACATCGGATTGGAAGTCCACGAGTTTGGCGATGTCTCCTTCACCAACGAAGAAGTCCTGAAACCAGGCATGTGCTTCTCCGTAGAACCGGGCATCTATGTCCCGGGTGGCATTGGCGTAAGAATCGAAGACCTGGTCCTGATCACCGAAGACGGTTGCGAAGTCCTGAACCACTTTACGAAAGATCTGATTGAGGTTGAAGCATAGCAAGTAAAAAAATGCGCTCCCTGAAAGACAGTCTGGGAAATCATCTACATAGGAAGGGAATCCGGTGAAAAGCCGACTTGCCCTCTGCGATATTATATTAAAAAGAAATAGCAATCACTTTGGCATGTGTGATGCTATTTCTTTTTATTTATATAATTATCGTAACTGTTCAGTACCTTCACCGTTACGAGCCAAAATGCATAAAAAATCACCTTCGGTGAAGGCATTTTGGCTTGTATGTCTCGGAATTTTTACATATTCATGTCAAAACACCTCGCGGAACAGAGGCTACTGAATAGTTAGCAATTATCTATATAAGATAGAACAGAGACGCTACCAGAGCGTGTCTGAAAAATCATTTCCGCAATCTGCAAGCCCCACTTTGCGGTATATTTTACTCTCGTTCGGTTGCCGTAGCCCGCTACGACGCCCTCATTCGGATAAAATCTCCCACAAACTGTGACTCGCAGCTTACGAAAAGCCTTTTTTAGATAAGCTCTACCAATAAAATAAGAATATCATATTAAATTTTTCATTTATTCAATTATAATAATATTCAAATCATATTCGCAACTATAATACATGATCTAAATTCTGCTATATATTTTATGGAGTTTCAGCTTTCATAATTTCAGCCAACGAACAGCATCAGGCAGGGATTTGCTTTGCAGGCAGCACTTTGTGGGCGCTTAGGGGAAGCTTTGAGATCCGACGCTTACGCAGGCTTTCGCGAGGGTCAGCTGACCCTCGTGAATCATAGCCGGAGTTAGCGGCCAGCTCAAAGTTCCCCTGCCCACGCTGCCAGAAGAGCAAATCCCTGCCTGATGCGTCCGCCTTGAAAAATTCGCCCTGAAAAATCCCTCCAACAATTATTTCTTTCAATTCCCTGTTGACATATCCTGTATAATTGTATACAATCATACAAAGATACAAAAATACAAGCATGCAATACAAAAATAAAGAACAAAAGCACAGAATCAATCTGGAGGCAACTATGGAATATCAGGAACAATCCCTGGGGAGCCAGATCTTCAACCGGATCCGGGACGACATCTTATCCGGAAACTACACTCCCGGTGAAGAACTGAAAGAAGCAACCCTGGGGAAACAACTGGGAGTCAGCCGGACACCGGTGCGGGAAGCCCTGCGGCAGCTGGATCTGGAAGGTCTGGTGGAGATCGCACCCAACCGTGGTGCCAAAGTAATCGGCATCTCCCGGAAAGATGTGGAAGACATCTATCATATGCGGGCAAGACTGGAAGGTCTGGCGGCGAGAAAAGCGGCAGAACAAATCAAAGAAGAAGAACTGGCAGAATTAGAAGAAGTAATCCTTCTATCTGAATTTCATGTAAAGAAGCCGGAGAGCAAGCAGATGGTCCGGCTGGATGGAAGATTTCATGAGATCATGTACCGGGCATCGGGAAGCCGGATGCTCGAACACGTGCTGACCGATTTCCTTCATTATGTGAAAATGGCGCGCTCCCATTCCGTAAAAACAGAACACCGTGCGCAGGAATCCGTGAAAGAACATAAAAGGATCCTGGAAGCAATCAGACAAAGAGATGGAGATCTGGCGGAGCAGCTGGCAAACGAACATATTCAGCATGTAATCGAAAACCTGGATCTGCACTGAAAGATACCAATAAAATCTGTAAAAGAGAAAAACCAGAAACCTCAAACGGTTCGAAAGAAAAAAAGCAGAATAAAATAAGAGAATAAACAGGAGGAGATAAGAAATGAGTAAAATTCAGATGACAACACCACTGGTAGAGATGGACGGAGACGAGATGACAAGAATTCTTTGGAAGATGATCAAAGATGATCTTCTGCTTCCTTACATCGACCTGAAAACCGAATACTACGATCTGGGTCTGGAACACAGAAACGAAACCGATGATCAGGTAACCATCGATGCAGCCATGGCAACCAAGAAATACGGTGTTGCAGTCAAATGTGCAACCATTACTCCAAACGCCGCACGTATGACTGAGTATGATCTGAAAGAAATGTGGAAAAGTCCGAACGGAACCATCCGTGCGATCCTTGACGGAACCGTTTTCCGTGCTCCGATCGTTGTGAAAGGTATCGAGCCGTGCGTAAAAAACTGGAAAAAACCAATCACCATCGCAAGACATGCATACGGCGATGTGTATAAAAACACCGAGATGAAAGTTCCGGGACCTGGAAAAGTAGAACTGGTTTACACCGCAGAAGACGGAACTCAGACAAAAGAACTGGTCTTTGATTTCAAAGGACCTGGTGTTGCACAGGGTATGCACAACCTGGACAACTCCATTGAAAGCTTTGCAAGAAGCTGCTTTAACTACGCACTGGATACGAAACAGGATCTGTGGTTTGCAACCAAAGATACTATTTCCAAAAAATACGACCATACCTTCAAAGACATTTTCCAGGAAATCTTTGATGCGGATTACAAAGAAAAATTCGAAGAGGCAGGAATCACTTATTTCTATACACTGATCGATGATGCCGTAGCCCGTGTGATGAAATCAGAGGGCGGTTACATCTGGGCATGTAAAAACTATGACGGCGATGTGATGAGTGATATGGTATCCTCTGCTTTCGGTTCTCTGGCAATGATGACCTCAGTACTGGTATCTCCGGACGGCTACTACGAATACGAAGCTGCACACGGAACCGTACAGCGTCACTACTACAAACACCTGAAAGGGGAAGAAACATCCACCAACTCTGTGGCAACGATCTTTGCATGGAGCGGTGCTCTGAGAAAACGTGGAGAACTGGATGACAACAAAGAACTGATGGATTTTGCAGATCGTCTGGAAGAAGCGACCATCCGCACCATCGAAGAAGGAAAGATGACAAAAGACCTGGCTCTGATCACAACCATGGAAGATCCAACCGTATTAAACAGTGAAGGATTTATCAAAGCAATCGCTGAGAATCTGTAAGAGCAGAAATAATAGAGAAAAACAGGAGGAAGACCCATGGGAGCAGAAGAATTTCTGAATATAGAAGAAGAACATAAACAGGAGTTTAGCGAACTGTTACAGTACTGTCTGGCATCCGGCCGGATCGATCAGAACCTGTATCAGGAATATGATGTAAAAAGAGGTTTGCGTGACTCCAGCGGAAAAGGTGTACTGACCGGTCTGACAGAGATCTCGGACGTTGTCGGTTATACGTATGAAGACGGAAGAAAGATCCCGGCAGACGGACAGTTATTTTTCCAGGGATATAACGTAGCGGATATGGTGGCGAGCCTGGAGAAAAGAAAAAAAGGCTTCGAGGAAGTCATCTATACACTGCTGTTCGGACGTATCCCGAACGCAAGACAGTCAGCGATGTTTAATGATCTGCTGTCGGATATGATGAATCTGAACAACCGTTTTATCCGTGATGTTGTCATGAAAGCATCCAACGAAAATATCATGAATGCCATGCAGCGATGTGTGCTGACTCTGTACACCTACGATGATAATCCGGATAAGACCAGCGTGGAAAATGCCCTGCGCCAGTCCATGCAGCTGATCGCAAAAATGCCGCTGATCGCTGTATATTCTTATCATTCCTACCGGCATTTCCGTCAGGATGAAAACCTGTTGATCAAAAACCCGAAGAAAGAGTACAGCTTTTCCGAGAATATCCTGTATATGCTTCGTGAAGACGGTCAGTTTACCGAACTGGAAGCAAAAGTTCTGGACATTGCACTGGTTCTTCACGCAGAGCATGGTGGTGGTAACAACTCCACATTTACCAATCATGTGGTAACATCTTCCGGAACGGATACCTATTCTGCTGTAGCGGCATCTATCGGTTCCCTGAAAGGACCAAAACACGGTGGTGCCAATCTGAAAGTTCAGGACATGTTTGAAAATATCATGGAAAACTGCCCCGACTGGGAAAATGAAGAATCTCTGAGAGATTATCTGAATGATATTCTGGATAAGAAGGTCTTTGACCATGCAGGCCTGATCTATGGTATGGGACATGCGGTATATACACTGAGCGACCCGCGTGAAGTGATCCTGAAACGTTATGCAAAATTCCTGGCAGAAGAAAAAGGAAAGAACAGAGAATTTGCCCTGTATGAGAAAGTGGAAGAGATTGCAGGTGAACTGATCATGCACAAGAGAAAACTATTCAAACCGGTATGTGCAAATGTCGATTTTTACAGTGGATTCGTTTACACGATGCTTGGCATCCCGAGAGAGCTGTTCACCCCGATCTTTGCGATCTCTCGTATGGCAGGATGGTCCGCACACCGTCTGGAGGAACTGGTCAACGCCGGTAAGATCATCCGTCCGGCATACCGTTATGTGGGACACCACAGACCGTATCTGGAAGTGGAAGACCGCGAGGAACAGAACCCGTTCACCGAGGAATACCAGAGAAAATATAAGATTAAGAGCATTAAAAATGCATAAATAAAAGCAAAAATCCGTCTGACAGAGAAAATCTGTCGGGCGGATTTTGGTATATACGCGGGTAATGAGGCAAAGTCCGGGCTTGCACAAGACCTTGACGACTGCCGCAATAGTGAACGGGGAGGGCAACGAGCCAGAAGGGTGGTGAATCAGATCAGTCCGTAATGAGCCATTGCTTTCATCAGTCCGTCATTTTCCACAGTATCTGTGACATACTCCGTATACGGATCGAGCACAGGGTCGTGATGTCCAAGAGCCACGGTGTGTTTACCATAAGTAAACATGGCAAGGTCATTACTGCTGTCACCGAAGACATAAGCATCATCCAGTCCCAGTCCGAAGTGTTTCAGGATAAAATCAATGGCAGTTCCTTTGGAATATCCTTTCGGCACAACTTCATAGATACCGCCCAGCCGGTCGATCAGATCCATATCTTTTGCCAGTGCAGGGAACAGGGTGTCGGTATCGGTCTGCTCATCGGTGTAGATGACGAATTTGTCAAAGTCGCAAAGTCCGCTTTCGATATAGTGTTCTCTGGTCAGTCCCAGTGTGGCGAGATAACGGCAGGTTCCCTCCAGCTTTGCAAACCGGGTAATATGGGAAGAACGGTAGCAGTCCTCTTTTCCCTCGAGAAGCAGTCCTGCATTTGCCGCTTTTACCTGCCGGATGATCTCTGCCTGACGATCCTTCGGGATCTGCGTGGAGGTGAGCACCTCATCGTTGTATACAATATAGCTTCCGCAGCCACACAGATAACCACTGAACGGCAGCCGACAGATCATCGGCGGCAGACAGCAGATGGTCCGTCCGGTGTTGATAAATAAAAGATGTCCGAGATCATGGGCTTTTTGCAGGGCAGCAGAGGCAGATTCGGGGATCTCACCGGTGACTTCACTTAAGATGGTTCCGTCGATATCAAAAAATAATGCTTTCTTATTTGTACTCATGTTGATTCTCCGTATAAATGTTTTCTGTAACTGTTTGGTAATCCGATTTTTATTACAAGCGCAGTTTATTATACTGCCTGAGAATCCAAAATGTAAAGAGATAAGATGAACAAAAGCAATGAGAAGAATGGTAGAGGAAAACGCATTTTGACAGTTAAAAAGAAAGTTGATGAGAAAAAATAGAATCTGGGGATTTCAGAGTGGGCAAAGTATGTTAAAATAGAACTATTCAGCGGGAAAATAGGAAGGAATCCGCAGAAAAATGATTAAAACAGGTGTAACTGTATGGTGAGTGGAAAAGAGTGAAGCTATGAAGCAGTTACAAAAAGATAAATTTTCAGGAGGGAGAAAATGACAAAAAAACAGAGAACCCTGGAGATTATAGAGCGGTTGAAGAAAGAATATCCCGATGCGGCGTGCACCCTGGATTATGACCAGGCGTGGAAACTGCTGGTGAGCGTGCGGCTGGCAGCGCAGTGTACCGATGCCAGGGTGAATGTGGTTGTGGAGGGACTGTTTGAAAAATACCCCAGTGTGGAAGCACTGGCAGCGGCAGATGTGGAAGATATCGAGACAATCGTGCGTCCCTGCGGTCTGGGAAAGAGCAAGGCACGGGATATCAGTGCCTGCATGAAGATGCTGCGGGATGAATACGGGGGAAAAGTACCGGACGATTTCAAAACATTATTAAAACTGCCGGGTGTGGGAAGGAAAAGTGCCAATCTCATCATGGGAGATGTCTTTGGAAAACCGGCGATCGTGACCGATACCCACTGCATCCGGCTGACCAACAGGATGGGACTGGTAGACGGGATCAAAGATCCGAAAAAAGTGGAGATGGCACTGTGGGAGCTGGTTCCACCGGAAGAGGGAAGCGATTTCTGTCACCGTCTGGTGATGCATGGAAGAGAAATCTGCACGGCAAGAACCAAACCGTACTGTGATCGCTGCTGCCTGAACGATATCTGTAAAAAGGTGGGTGTGGAGTAGGAGGATGAAACGATGAAAATCGGGATCATATCAGACACTCATGGAAAATTACATCCACCGGTTCTGGAGCTGACCGCTTCCTGCGATGTGGTCCTGCATGCCGGAGATGTGGATAACAGTCAGACACTGGATCAGCTCTGGATGCATCTGAAACCAAATGCCCCTTTTTATCTGGTACGTGGAAATAACGACCGGGGATGGGCGGAGCGCATCGCGAAAACACAACGGTTTTGTCAGGCTGGTGTTTCCTTTTTCATGGTGCATGACAGAAAAGATGTTTCCTGGGACCTGGACGGTGTACAGGTGGTTGTCTTCGGGCACAGTCATAAGTTTAGCGTGGAAGAAATCGACGGAAGACTCTGGCTGAATCCGGGAAGCTGCGGCAGACCGCGGTTCGGCGCACCTTTGACATTGGCAGTGCTTACGATAGAAGACGGAGTGGAAAACCAGGAGTGGACGGTGGAAAAAATCACGATTTCCAACCGGTATGTGGAAAACAGGAGTATAGTATGGAAAAAAACACAACCAAAACAGAAGTAAGAGAAAAAATACAGGAACTTTTAAAAACACTGAAAGCGGAGCAGGAAAAAAAGCCGCTGCGTCTGGTGGAGCAGGTGGGATATCTGATGTATGTCCGCCTGTTTATCGAATCACAGAAGAGGGTCAGCCTGCAGGAGAGCTTTCCGTTTGCCGGATTCCCAATGGAATGGATACCGGGAGAGGAAGAAGTGGAGGATGGTCAGCGCAGCTGGCAGCTGCAGTATCAGGTACAGTACTGTTCTTCCATGGTGGAGCAGGGACATTTTATGGAAACTGCAAGACTGGAAGAAAACAGTCTGTGGATAAAAGAATTATGTAAACTCATTGACTGGACAGCTGACCACTGTGACTGGGAAGAAGGGATGCCACATCTGTTCGGCGCGCTGCTTGAAGAGATGCTCCGTCAGATGTATGCCTGGGGAACTACAGGACTGTTTCTGATGCCGGAGAACCTTACGGAAGCACTGATCCGGCTGGCAGATGGTCGTAATATCGAAAAAGTCTGGAATCCGGCGACAAGAACCGGCGGTTTTCTTGCAGCAGCCCACAGACAGTATCCACAGTGGCAGTTATACGGATGTGAAGAAGAGAAAAGTCAGTGGCAGATTGCCCGGATGCTGCAGTTTTATCATGGCGGCGGTATGGAGGGAATCCGTCGGGAAGATCCGCTGGAAGCCGACCGCATCGATAAAACCGGGGAGCGCACACCGGAAGGGGAAGTGCCGACCTACGAGGAATACGATCTGATCGTGACCAATCCACCGGTAGGGGAACTGCCGATCGAAGATCAGGACCGGTACTGGATCAGTACCAGAAAAGCACAGCTGCAGTACATGCAGATGCTGATGAATCATGTGAAAAAGCAGGGCATGGTGATCGCGGTAGTCAACGAGGGAACCCTGTTTATGTACGATGCAGAGCAGAAAGTCCGCCAGTATCTGTTAAATGACTACCAGATCCAGGGAGTCATTTCCCTTCCGGCGGGAGCATTTTTACCCTATACAGGAAGTAAGGCTTCGGTGCTGATCTTTACAAGAGAAGAAGAGATTGACAAAGAGCAGCCGGTATGGTTCTATGAGATCCAGAATCTCGGATACAGCCTGGATCGTCGCCAGGAAAGTACGGGGGTGGATGACATTCCGGCAATGCTGACATCATGGGAGAACCGGAAAGAACTGGCAGATCAGTGGAAACATCAGTTGAAGGAAGCTGCTGCGCACAACCAGTGGGAAAATCCGGTTCCGGCACATTGGGAAGAAAAATCCTGCTGGTTTGCAAGTCTGGATACGATCGCCAAAAATGACAATAATCTGTCTGCGGGAAGATACAAACCATGGAAAGAGCAGGAGACGGTTGTGACCGAATCTCCGGCACAGCTTTTGAAAGAACTGGCAGATCTGGAAACCGATACGATGAAGAAAGTACAGGAACTGATGGAGATGGCGGGGGACTATGAGTAAGAAGAAAAATATGTACAAACTGGAATCTCTCGCCCGGCTGATCTCCGGAAGAACGCCGGAGCGGGAGCAGAAGGAATACTATGCAGAGACCGGAACACCATGGGTCAAGATTGAAAATCTGGATCAGGGTTATATCCGGGAGACAGCGGAATACCTGTCCGAACAAGGAAAAGAAAAGGTTAATCTGGTACCGGAAAACAGTGTGTTATTTTCCATCGTCGGTACAGTCGGAAAAGTAGGAATCGCCGGCCGGGAACTTGCCACGAATCAGCAGATCGTATCCCTGATCTTTGATGAGACCCGAGTGCTGCCACTGTACGGATATTATGCACTCCGGTATCATGCGGAAGAGATCCGCAAATTGTCCAATCAGACCACGATGGCGCTGATCAGCAGAAAAACCCTGGGACAGTACAGAATCTATGTGCCGGACAGTCTGGAAAAACAGCAGAAGATTGTGGATAAGCTGCGGCGTTTTGAAGAGATCAAGCTGAAAAAAGAAGAGATGCGAAGCCGGATGGAACAGTATGAACAGGTATTATTTCAGAGAATCTTTTCCTCTCAGCTGCGATACGGAGAAAAGGCGAGACTTCGCAACTATCTGAAAGAACCGGTAGGAACCGGTATTCCGAAAAATGAAGAGCCAAACGGAGAATTCCCCTGTGTGCGTCTGGAGAATTTTCGGAAGACTTATCTGACAGGACTCCATGCAGGAGAAAAAGCGGAGGTAAATGCTGGTGCAGACTGGGCGATCGAAGAGAAATACCGTGTCTGCCCGGGAGATATCCTTCTTCGAAATGGAAAGCTGATTCTGGTAGATCGGGTGGAAGATCCACTGTATCTGGATCGTAGTGTGCTGCGCATTGTGCCGGATCAGGGGCAGATTCTGCCGGAAGCCTTATATGCTTATCTGAGTCAGTCCTGTATGAGTGAAGTTCTCTACGGAGCCAGAAAAGAGGGCGATAACCGAAAACGTCCGATTCGTGCCGCCGAGGTGGAAAAGCTGATTCTGCCGCAGTTGTCCATGAAAAAACAGGAAGATTACAGCAGATGTCTGAAGAAAATCCGTGAGATCGAGAGAAATCTGGACCGGGAAATTGCACTGGCAGAGGCAGCATTTTCCGGTATGGGATGGCTGTTGCTGAGGAAAGAACCGGAGGAAGAGGCTAAGACAGATGCAATAAGCATTGAAGATGTGGAAATTGTTACGAAAGCGGAGACAGAAGAATCCACAGGGAAAGATCTGGAAACTATGGCAGATGCGAAAACTTCGGAAGGTGCAGCCGGTGAAGCGGAGCAGACAGAAGCCGGGTTACAGGAAGAAAAGTCGAAAGTGGTTTCGGGAAAAACAGGGAAGAGGATGCAAAGAAGGCCGGTGGAACTGTCCGAAGAACAGAAGCAGACGGCACATCTGATTCTTGGTGTGCTCTGCTGCTGGGCACCGAGAGATGAACGAACCGGTGTATACTGTAAGAAACGGCAGGAGATTTTCCGGATTGCGCAGCCCTATTTTCAGCCGGCAGCGGTTTCTTTTACCGATAAAAAGGGACAGCGGGAATACCTGCTCGAGAAGGATTTCCTGACCTATCGAAATGAGGAATTGAGCAAACGATACGCTACACCGATGTACTTTTTACAGGAACTTTTACAGGAAAGCGAAAACGATAATCCGCAGGACGCCCATCTGGCCTTCCAGGGAGAAGACGGGATCGCTACGGATGAACTTTGGGATTCAGCACAGATCCGGCAGATGGCAGTGTGTGGCTGGGAGATACTAATGGAGTATTCCGGACTGGGTGCATGCGGATGGCTGGTGCGTGGAGAGAATGGGAAGTAACTATGCAACAGGCAGTCGGGGTACAGAACGGTTGCAACCGAGAAAAGGAGGCAGAACATATGAAACCGAAGATTCGCATGGTCGGACTGGATCTGGACGGAACGGTATTTAATAACAATAAAGAGATTACCACGCATACCAGAAGTGTGCTGAAAGAGGCGATCCATCAGGGCTGCATCGTGCTTCCGGCCACCGGAAGACCGGAAATCGGACTTCCGGGTGCATTTTTGGAGATTCCCGGTGTGGAATACGCACTGACTTCCAACGGAGCCCGCATTATCCGTATTCCTTCCGGGGAGACGGTATATGAAGAACTGATTCCCTGGGAGGTCGCATTGCAGGTGATCGAAGTGATGAAACAGTGGGCAGGAGAATCATGCAACTGGGAAACATATTTTGCCGGTAATATTTATGTTGAGGAAGAAACGTATCATTTTGTGAAACATGAATCGATGAGTCCTGCGATGGAGCGGTACATCCGAAGTACCCGGACACGCCGGAAGTATCTGACAGAGAAGATCCGGGAGGAAAAGATCGGGATGGAAAAGTTGCATCTGATCTTTGCCGATACAAGAGAACGGGACTGCAGAGAGAAGGAACTGCAACAGATGTTTCCGAATCTGAGTATCTGCCATGCGACACCGTTTAATATTGAAATTATTTCCGGCAGGGCTGGAAAAGGGAACGCGCTGGTGGCACTGGGAAAGATCCTCGGTATCAAAAGGGAAGAAATCATGGCATGCGGCGATGCGCCAAACGACTGGAACATGCTTGAGATGGCCGGACTTCCGGTCGTGATGGCGAATGCAGATGAAGAGACGAAGAAAAAGGCAGCGTTTATCACAAAGTCGAATGAGGAAGACGGCGTTGCTTATGCTGTTGAGCAGTTTGTGCTAAAAAATGGATGACAGATTTGCCTGAATGGCAGAAAACAAATTGGCTGCGGTATCAGGTATGGCAACGGGAAGAAAAAGGAAAAGCGAAGGAAAATGAGAAGAAACAGCACATACGGAAAATGAAAGGAGTTTATGCATGACTTTGAAACAACAACTTGGAAAGCTGAAATGTAAGAACTTTCTCTTCCTCACGATTGCAGGTATAGTGAATGCCTTCGGAGTCACGATGTTTATTGCCCCGGTGGATCTGTATGACAGCGGAATCTCCGGAACATCGATCCTGCTGTCACAGCTGACACCGGAATGGCTGTCACTGTCCTTCTTTTTGATGGTATTGAATATTCCTCTGTTTTTATGCGGACTCAGAAAACAGGGTGTGGTATTTACTATCTATGCGATTTACACGGTGGTGGTCTATTCTTTCGGGGCATGGCTGATCACAGATGTACTGCCGGTGGATGTAAGTATCGTATCGCCACTTGCCGGATCGGATCTGCTTCTCTGCGCTATTTTTGGCGGGCTGATCTCCGGTATCGGAAGTGGTATGGCGATTCGGTTTGGAGGAGCGATGGACGGCATCGAAGTTCTCGCTGTCATCTTTGCAAAACGGCTGGGAATCACGGTGGGTACGTTTGTGATGGCATATAATCTGGTACTGTATATTATCTGTGGATTTGTGATTCACAGCTGGATCCTTCCACTGTACTCGATCGTAACCTACGGGGCAGCGCTGAAGACAGTGGACTTTATTGTGGAAGGTCTGGATCGATCCAAAGCGGCTACAATCGTCACGGTGCATCCGGATGAGGTCTGCGCGGCACTCTCCGAAGCCTTTGAGTGTGGATGACGATCACCGAGGCGAAGGGATATTATTCGGATTCCCCGAAGACAGTGGTGTACATCGTGGTAAACCGTTTTCAGGTTGGGAAGATGAAAGAACTGGTTCATGGAAATGATCGCTCCGCTTATATCTCGATTGCAGAAATTGCGGATGTGTATGGAGCAAATACGGACAAAGTCTGAAACGACAAAAATATCATTGAGGATTGTGATAGTATGAAGTACGGAACAATCCGGTATCAAAGGGGTCAAAATACCTTTTGCCCCCAACATCATATCATTATTATAAACAGAAAGTGAAAAAAATATGGATGGAAATATTCTTTTGTGGATACAGGATCACTTCCGCTGGGAGGGCATGAACTGGTTCTGGAAAGGAATCACATCCCTGGGAAACGGTGGATGGTTCTGGATCGTATTATGTATCCTGATGGTTGTACTTGCCAAAATCTCCGGAGAAAAATGTTCAATAAAAAATGAAAACTGTTTCCGGGCAGTAATCGGAAGAGCCGGCTGGTATGGTCTGTTGTCGATGGGAGCCGGTGCACTGATCACCAATGTGTGTCTGAAAAATCTGGTAGCACGTCCCCGCCCCTATGAAGTGGTAGAGGGACTGGTGCCGCTGATCGACAAACCGACGGATTATTCATTCCCGTCGGGACATACCTGTGCATCGTTTGCCTGTGCGCTGGTGTTGTACCGGATTCTACCGAAAAAATACGGTGTACCTGCATTGATCCTGGCATCACTGATCGCATTTTCACGCCTGTATGTGGGTGTGCATTATCCAACCGATGTGCTGGGAGGCATGTTTGTCGGAATCTTTTCTTCCTGTCTGGTTCTGTGGATCGGAAAGAAGAGGACGAAGAAATAAGAAAATCTTAAAAGAAACGTAATTGTCTGCCCGTGTGGTGTTCTTTATAATAAGAGAGAAAAGAACGCCATCCGGGCAGAAAGAGGTTTAGAGGGGAATGGGAAAGAAAATATTGAAATTGTTACTGTATCTGATGGCAGTGGTCGGAGTGCTCATCTGGCTGGACAGTACAGCAGGACTGACGGAAGAAGGGGCATTGATTATTTTTGGCATTGCATTATTGATGTATTTTGTGATGAAACTGATCGGCTTTTTGACAAAGAGACACAGAATAAGAAGAGAAAGAGCGCGGAAAGCCAGAAGAAAACGTGAGTTGCGGGAAGTAAACAATTACAGGGTAAAACAGGAAATATCCGTTGCAGCGACAGCGGCATCACAGGCAAACCATCGGAAACAGCAAAAAATACATAATCAAAGCGGTCATAAATTTCATATGACACGGAAAAGAATAGTCTGGACCGTCGGTTTGCTGGTCACATTCTGCATCGTTGTGCTGGCAGGGAAAACCTGGATCCGGCAGCACGAGCAGATTCCGGAGAGCCTTCTTAACATGGAAGAAAAATATCCGGAGGCTACAGATTTTGTAAAAAATTATCCGAAGCGAAGACACTATCAGACTATAGATATTTCATCCGAAGTGGAAACTGCCAGAGAAAACAGTGAGATACCGTATTTTTTGCAGTGGGATGAACGCTGGGGGTATGAAACCTACGGCAGCGATTTCCTTGCTGTCACCGGCTGCGGTCCAACCTGCCTGTCCATGATCACCTGTGGTCTGACCGGCTCCGAAACATGGAATCCCCTGACCGTAGCTCAGTTTTCAGAAAAAGAGGGTTATTACGTACCGGGTGAAGGAACCTCCTGGTCGCTGATGACCGAAGGTGCCAACAACCTGGGCCTCACAGCAGAAAACATCCCGGTAACACAAGAAAACATCCTTGCCGCCCTGCGGTCCGGCATCCCCCTGATCTGTTCCATGTATCCGGGTGATTTTACCTACACGGGTCACTTTATCGTTCTGACCGGTATTGATGAAAACGGTGCAATTACCGTTAACGACCCAAACAGCCCCGCCAACACCCAAAAACACTGGTCCATGACCGAAATATTACCACAGATCCGTCAAAGCTGGGGATACCGTACCTGAACATACGGTATCCCTTTTTGTATATAAAGATATGAGTGTCAAAAGGTCTTCTGCCACTCATTTGATACTACGGATTGCTCCGCAGCTTAGCTGTTCCCGCAATCCTCTCAATATTCGCAATTCGCTGATTGACTACGCAAATCGCTACCGCCTCTTTCGCGTCTGTCTGGAAAAAAATTAAAAATTATTAGCACTCCCTCTTGACGAGTGCTAAAATATGTGTTATATTGCAACTAGAACAAAGAAAACAATGTGTTCCAAAAGGAGGGACGCTTATGAATATCAGCAAATTTACGCAAAAATCATTGCAGGCTGTTCAAAATCTGGAAAAGACCGCATATGACTTCGGTAACCAGGAGATCGAGCAGGAACATTTACTGTACAATCTGCTTCATCAGGAAGATAGTCTGATCTTAAAGATGATTGAAAAGATGGAAATTAACAAAGAACATTTTCTGGACAACGTGGAAAATGCACTGAACGCCAGAGTCAAAGTATCCGGCGGACAGCAATATATCGGACAGTACCTGAACAAGGTACTGGTAAGCGGCGAAGACGAAGCCAAAGCCATGGGAGATGAATACGTTTCCGTAGAACATCTGTTTCTGGCAATGCTCCGTTATCCGAGCCCGAGTATCAAAAAACTGTTCCAGGAATATGGAATCACAAGAGAACGCTTTTTACAGGCGCTGAGCACTGTAAGAGGAAACCAGAGAGTTACTTCGGATAATCCGGAAGCAACTTACGATACACTGGAAAAATACGGTCAGGATTTGGTAGAGCGTGCGAGAAATCAGAAGCTGGATCCGGTCATCGGCCGTGACAGCGAGATTCGAAATGTGATTCGTATTCTTTCCAGAAAGACAAAAAACAATCCGGTACTGATCGGTGAGCCAGGTGTAGGTAAAACGGCAGCCGTAGAAGGACTGGCACAGCGAATCGTCCGTGGCGATGTACCGGAAGGTCTGAAAGATAAAACGATTTTTGCTCTGGATATGGGTGCACTGGTAGCCGGTGCAAAATACCGTGGTGAATTCGAGGAACGTCTGAAAGCCGTTCTGGAAGAAGTCAGAAAGAGCGAAGGTAAAATCATTCTGTTTATCGATGAACTGCATCTGATCGTCGGAGCAGGAAAAACCGACGGTGCGATGGATGCCGGCAACATGTTAAAACCGATGCTTGCCCGTGGAGAACTGCACTGTATCGGTGCTACCACACTGGATGAGTATCGCCAGTACATTGAAAAAGATGCCGCATTGGAACGTCGTTTCCAACCGGTAATGGTAGATGAACCTTCTGTGGAAGATACCATATCCATCCTTCGTGGACTGAAAGAGCGGTATGAGGTATACCATGGAGTAAAGATTACCGATGGTGCCCTCGTTGCAGCAGCTACACTTTCCAACCGTTATATCTCCGACCGATTCCTGCCGGATAAGGCTATCGATCTGGTAGATGAAGCCTGTGCACTGATCAAGACCGAACTGGATTCTCTTCCGGCAGAACTGGATGAGCAGCAACGTAAGATCATGCAGATGGAGATTGAGGAAGCAGCACTGAAAAAAGAGACCGACAAGCTAAGTCAGGAACGTCTGGCAGATCTGCAAAAAGAACTGGCAGAATATAAAGATGCATTTTCCGTACAGAAAGCACAGTGGGAGAATGAGAAACATTCTGTAGAGAAACTTTCCACATTGCGTGAACAGATTGAAGATCTGAATCGTCAGATCCAGGTGGCACAGCAGCAGTATGATCTGAATAAAGCAGCGGAACTGCAGTACGGCGAACTGCCGAAACTCCAAAAACAGTTGGAGATTGAAGAAGAGAAAGTGAAAAACGAGGATCTTTCTCTGGTACATGAGAGTGTTACCGATGAAGAAATTGCGAGAATTATTTCCCGTTGGACCGGTATCCCGGTGGCGAAACTGACCGAGGGAGAAAAAACGAAGATTCTAGGTCTTGAAGATGTCCTTCATAAACGTGTGATCGGACAGGATGAAGCGGTAACGAAAGTGACCGATGCGATCATCCGTTCTAAAGCCGGTATCAAAGATCCTACAAAACCGATCGGATCATTCCTGTTTCTTGGACCTACCGGTGTCGGTAAGACAGAACTTGCAAAAACTCTGGCACAGACGTTGTTTGATGATGAGAATAATATGGTGCGAATCGACATGAGCGAGTATATGGAGAAATATTCTGTATCCCGTCTGATCGGAGCACCTCCGGGATATGTAGGTTATGAAGAAGGAGGTCAGCTGACGGAAGCTGTCAGAAGAAAACCGTACTCGGTAGTACTGTTTGATGAGATTGAGAAAGCACATCCGGATGTATTTAACGTACTGTTACAGGTACTGGATGATGGCCGGATCACGGATTCTCAGGGACGTACCGTTGACTTCAAGAATACGATTCTGATCATGACTTCCAACATCGGTTCTTCCTATCTGCTGGATGGCATTGGGGAAGATGGAAGTATCAAACCGGAAGCAGCAGAGATGGTACAGAACGACCTGCGTGGGCATTTCCGACCGGAGTTTCTGAACCGTCTGGATGAGATCATTATGTTCAAACCATTGACCAAAGACAATATTGGTGGTATCGTAGACCTGTTAATGGCAGAGCTGAACAACCGTCTGGCAGATCAGGAGATTCATATCCGTCTGACAGCTGCGGCAAAGAACCACATCATCGAAGGTGGGTATGATCCGGTATATGGCGCACGTCCATTGAAACGTTATCTGCAGAAATATGTGGAAACACTGGCTGCAAAGATGATTCTTGGTGGAAAAGTCGGTCAGGATGATACAATCGTTCTGGATGTAACGGATGGTGAGTTGACAGCTTCTGTACAGTCTGTATAAAGGAGTTTTGAGATGATACCGAACGATCCGGTGATGTTGCTCAGTTATGTAAATACGCAGCTGAGAGATTATTATTCCAGTCTGGATGCTCTTTGTGAGGATAAGGGTATTGGAAAAGAAGAACTGGTGGAGAAGATGAAGTCCATTGAGTATGTGTATGAGGTGGATCGAAATCAGTTTGTGTGATAAGGGAAGCATTCCTGCAAAAAAAAGTAGGAGTGCTTCTTTTTTTGATAAGCCATTTAAACAAAGTATTGACAGAAAGTTAACATAGTGCTAATATACTTCTTGTATAAATTCCATAGTAACATATCAAGTGCACCTGCGAACATAGTTCGTCGGTGAGAGAGGGAATCAGGTGTGAGTCCTGAGCGATCCGGTCACTGTAATCAGGGAGGAAAGCCCGGTAGGATCCATTGTACCGCAAGGTATGAGAAGGAGGGCCGACTGTTGATCTGTAAGTCAGGAAACCTGCTTGTATGTCGTAAGGTTAAAACTTCCGAGTAAAGTTTTACATCCTGTTTGTAGTAAAAATGAGATGTCAGCTTTCTGTCGGGGAAAAGACATCTTTTTTATATATTTACAAAAACACGAACTTATGGAATGATCGAAACAGGAGCGTAGTGTTTCGAGACCTTGACTATTTGAATTTATGCACGATTAAACGACAGGATGAACAGAATCCTGTTTCTGTAGATCTACTGTATCATTTACCTCCGCAACCAAGTGATATAGATTCCTCTTGGATCTTGTGCAGAAGCAGGATGGTTTCATCCGGTTAGCCTTGAAAATGGAAGCCTGAAAAGGCTTCTTTTTTTGTGCTTTTCACGTGAAAAATCTGCAACATATGGCTGCATAGAAAAATAACTTTTGCAATTGAAAGCACCGGAACTTCATGGTACACTGAGATAGTAAAGTAACTGTAAAAACAGCTACGGAAAACAAAAATGGAGGCAATAAAATGGAGGGTTTTACAACGAAAAAACAGCAGTTTGCAACGGTATGGAAGATGCATACTGCAGGCGATGCACAGTGGTATCCGGCGCAGGTTCCGGGAACTGTGTATACAGATCTGTTAAGAAACGGACAGATGGAAGATCCGTTCTGGAAGGACAATGAATACAGAGCACTGGATCTGATGGAAAAAGATTATGAGTATGAGACCGTGTTTGAGGGAACCGAAGCACAGGAAGGCGAGAGACAGTGGCTTCGCTTTGAAGGTTTGGATACGATCTGTGATATCTATCTGAATGAAGAAAAAATCGGTAATACATATAACATGCACAGAACCTGGGAGTTTGATGTAACAGGAAAGGTGAAAGCAGGAGAAAATATCCTGCGTGTGTATTTCCATTCTCCGCTGGAGTATATTAAAGAAGCTTACGAAAAACAGCCGACACACGGAAGTGAAGATGCGATGGATGGCTTTGTGCATATCCGCAAAGCACACTGCATGTTCGGATGGGACTGGGGTGCTCATCTGCCGGATGCGGGAATCTTTCGTCCGGTATATCTGCTGACGATGACCGAAGGCAGAATAGACAGCGTGTATATCCGTCAGGAACACGAAGAGGGAAAAGTAACCCTGCATTTTGATGTGAGCAGAAACCCGAAAGAGGATCTCAGAAAAGAGATCCCGGTGGGAAAAGAGGCAGATGGCTATACCTATGAAGTAACTGTGACAGCACCGGATGGTACAAAGATCATTGCAAAAGATACCCCGGAGGATCTGGTGATCGAACAGCCGAAGCTCTGGTGGCCAAACGGTGTGGGCGAACAGCCATTATATGAAGTGAACGTAACGCTGGCAAAAGACGGACAGCCGGTGGACAGATGGACAAGAAAGATTGGTCTTCGCACGATGACGATGGATATTCATCCGGATGAGTGGGGCGAGAGTTTTGCTCATCAGGTGAACGGAAAGGATATCTTTGCCATGGGTGCAGACTATATCCCGGAAGATCATCTCCTGGGGCGTGTGACACCGGAAACTACAAGAAAACTGTTGGAACAGTGTAAGGCAGCCAACTTTAACGCAGTCCGCGTATGGGGCGGCGGTTACTATCCGGAAGACTGGTTCTATGATCTGTGTGATGAACTGGGACTGATGGTATGGCAGGACTTTATGTTTGCATGTGCAGTCTATGATTTGACACCGGACTTTGAGGCGAATATCCGGGAAGAATTTATTGATAATGTAAAAAGATTACGTCATCACGCATCCCTGGGACTGTGGTGTGGTAACAATGAGATGGAAATGTTTGTAAAACAGGGCGAGTGGGTAACCAAACCGAGCGAGGTGCGCGATTATCTCTTCATGTACGAGCGCGTGATTCCGGAGATTCTGAAAAAATACGATCCGGAAACCTTCTACTGGCCTGCAAGTCCGTCTTCCGGCGGATGCTTCGATGATCCGTCAGATCCGAACCGTGGAGATGTGCATTACTGGGATGTATGGCATGGAAACAAGCCGTTCTCGGATTACCGGAATTACTATTTCCGCTATGCAAGTGAATTTGGATTCCAGTCCTTCCCGTCTTTTGAGACAATCAAAACTTTTACCGATGATCCGGCAGACTGGAACATTTTCTCTTATGTTATGGAAAAACATCAGAGAAATGCAGGCGCAAACGGAAAGATCCTGAATTATCTGCAGCAGACATTCCGCTATCCAACCGAATTTACCACGTTATTATATGCTTCCCAGATGTTGCAGGCAGAAGCTATCAAGTACGGGGTGGAACATTTCCGAAGAAACAGGGGCAGATGTATGGGTGCGATCTACTGGCAGTTAAATGACTGCTGGCCGGTAGCTTCCTGGGCATCGGTAGATTATGAGGGAAGATGGAAAGCCCTGCATTATTATGCAAAACGGTTCTTTGCACCGGTGATGGTATCCTGTGAAGAACAGAACTGGATGACTGCGGAAGCGAATATGAACCGTGAACATTTTGTATATGAAAAATCTATCCGCCTGAATGTGACCAACGAGACCCTGGAAGATAAGAAAGTTCTGGTAAAATGGGCACTTCGAAACGCCGATGCATCTGTTGTGAAAGCAGAGGAGCGAGAAGTAACGGTGCCGGCACTTTCCAGTGTATGGCTGGATAAAGAAGAATACCCGGATGTGGATGTATTCGGCCAGTATGTAAGCTATGAGGCATGGGAGGGTGATACCTGCATCTCTGAGGGCAGCGTGATCTTCTCTTATCCGAAGTACTTCCATTATCTGGATCCGCAGCTGTCATATCGGATCGAGGGAGACGAGATCGTAGTCAGCGCGAAAGCCTACGCGAAAGGCGTGGAGATCCTGAATCTGTCCGAAGATCTGATCCTGTCGGACAACTATTTTGATATGAGTGCGGGAGAAAAGAGGGTAAAGATTCTTGGCAAAGCATCAAGAAAAGTGGAAGCCCCTGCAGACTGGGAGAACCAGGTAAAAGAGCAGCTTGCGGACGGTCTGAAACTGCGAAGCGTTTACGATATTCGGTAAAAGATGTTGGGGCAAAAAGCATTTTGCCCCTTTGATACCGGATTGCTCCGTACTTTGTACTCCCGCAATCCTCAAAAACATTCGTAATCCGCTCATTTTTCTTCGGAAAATGGCTACTTACTCATGTTTTGGCGGATCCCAAGTTCATAAATCTTCGTGCAAGCAAGCTTGCGTCAGATTTCCGAACTTTTGATCCTGGTATCAACAAAAACCTTGACAAAAGAAAAAAAGCCTACTATAGTAATGTCAGCCGAAACTGTTTCAAAAACAGGAAGAGGTACAGAGAAAAAGGTAGTGACAAAGAGGAGTAGATATTGTACCCCGTAAAGAGAGGGAACTTCGTGGCTGTGAGAGATCCCCGGCAGACAATATCGAAGGTAGCTTTGGAACCGGAAGACTGAACGTTTTTGATTGTAACTGTGAAGATGCTGAACAGTTACCGTTTTCAGACAGAAAATCAGTAAGCTTTCACGGCTGATCCCCGTTATCGGATAATGAGATGTATGGAACGCTTGTTGTTTCATATAAGCAAGGTGGTAACGCGAGACATTCGCCCTTCACACAGATGAGAACATCTGAGTGGAGGGCGTTTCTAATCTTCAAAAAGACAAAGGAGACAACCATGAGTAAAGAACTGGCAAAGACTTACGATCCGAAAGGACTCGAAGACCGTTTATACCAGAAATGGCTGGACAGCGGCTATTTTCATGCAAAAGTAAACAAAGCGAAGAAACCATTTACCATTGTTATGCCGCCGCCAAACGTAACAGGACAGCTGCATATGGGCCATGCACTGGATGAGACTATGCAGGATATCCTGATTCGTTTCAAGAGGATGCAGGGATACGAAGCACTGTGGCAGCCGGGAACCGACCATGCGGCAATCGCTACAGAGGTTAAGGTTATCAACAAATTAAAAGAACAGGGCATCGACAAAAACGAGATCGGAAGAGAAGAATTCTTAAAACATGCCTGGGCATGGAAAGAAGAGTACGGCGGAAAGATTATTAACCAGCTGAAAAAACTGGGCGCATCTGCGGACTGGGAAAGAGAGCGTTTCACGATGGACGAAGGATGTTCCAAAGCGGTGCAGGAAGTATTTATCCGTCTGTACAACAAAGGATATATCTACAAAGGATCCCGTATCATCAACTGGTGTCCGGTATGCCAGACCTCTATCTCTGACGCGGAGGTAGAACATGAGGATCAGGACGGATTCTTCTGGCACATTAACTACCCGGTAGTTGGAGAAGAAGGAAAATTCGTAGAGATCGCAACGACCCGTCCGGAGACACTTCTGGGAGATACCGCAGTAGCGGTAAACCCGGAAGATGACAGATATAAAGATCTGGTAGGAAAGATGCTGAAACTGCCGCTGACCGACCGTGAGATTCCGGTGATCGCCGATGCGTATGTAGACAAAGAGTTTGGAACTGGATGTGTAAAGATCACACCGGCACATGACCCGAATGACTTTGAAGTAGGAAAACGTCATAATCTGGAAGAAATCAACATTTTGAACGATGATGCAACCATCAACGATCTGGGTGGAAAATATGCAGGCATGGATCGCTATGAAGCAAGAAAAGCTATGGTGAAAGATCTGGAAGATCTGGGACTGTTGGTAAAAGTAGTACCCCACAGTCACAGTGTAGGAACCCATGACCGTTGTGGTACAACCGTAGAGCCGATGATCAAACCACAGTGGTTTGTAAAGATGGACGAGATGGCAAAAGCAGCTATTGACACTTTGAAAGACGGCGATCTTCAGTTTGTTCCGGAACGTTTTGATAAGACTTATTTGCACTGGCTGGAAAACATCCGTGACTGGTGTATCTCCCGTCAGTTATGGTGGGGACACAGAATCCCGGCTTATTACTGTGATGACTGCGGTGAGACCGTAGTGGCAAAAGAGATGCCGAAGATCTGCCCGAAATGTGGAAAAAATCATTTCCATCAGGATGAAGATACTCTGGATACCTGGTTTTCCTCCGCATTGTGGCCATTTTCCACACTGGGCTGGCCGGACAACACCGTAGAGATGGAATATTTCTATCCGACAGATGTACTGGTAACCGGATACGATATCATTTTCTTCTGGGTTATCCGTATGGTATTCTCCGCTCTGGAACAGACCGGAAAAGCACCTTTCCATCACGTACTGATCCACGGTCTGGTAAGAGATTCACAGGGAAGAAAGATGAGTAAATCTCTGGGTAACGGTATCGATCCGCTGGAAGTCATCGACAAGTACGGTGCGGATGCCCTGCGTCTTACATTAATGACCGGTAATGCACCTGGTAATGATATGCGTTTTTACTGGGAGCGTGTAGAGTCCAGCAGAAACTTTGCAAACAAAGTCTGGAACGCTTCCCGTTTTATCATGATGAACCTGGAAAAAGCGGAAGTTCCGTCTTCTATGGATCTTGCAAACCTGACGGCTGCAGATAAGTGGATTCTGTGCAAGTTCAATGATGTGGCAAAAGACGTTACCGATAACATGGAAAAATTTGAACTGGGTATTGCTGTACAGAAAGTATATGACTTTATCTGGGAAGAATTCTGTGACTGGTACATCGAGATGGTAAAACCGCGTCTTTATAACGATGGGGATACCACAAAGGCAGCAGCACTGTGGACACTGAAAACGGTTCTTGGCGGTGCACTGAAACTGCTGCATCCGTACATGCCGTTTATCACAGAAGAAATTTACTGTACTCTGAATCCGGAAGAAGAATCCATTATGATCGCTTCCTGGCCGGAATGGAAAAAAGAGTGGGATTTCAAACAGGATGAAAAAGATGTTGAGATGATTAAAGAGGCAGTCAGAAGCATCCGCGGCGTACGTACCGAGATGAATGTACCGCCGAGCAAAAAAGCTACCGTATATGTAGTGGCAGAAGATGCATCTGTAAGAGAAACCTTTGAAAAGGGTAAAATCTTCTTTGCAACACTGGCATCCGCAAGTGAAGTTCTGGTACAGTCTGATAAGAGCGGTATCGCAGAAGATGCAGTATCTGCAGTAATTCCGCAGGCGGTAATCTATATTCCGTTTGCAGAACTGGTGGATATTGAAAAAGAGATCCAGCGTCTGGAAAAAGAGGAAGGACGTCTGGAAAAAGAATTGGCCCGTGTCAACGGTATGCTGAGTAACGAACGTTTCATCAGCAAAGCCCCACAGGCCAAGATTGATGAGGAAAAAGGAAAGCTGGAAAAATACACACAGATGATGGAACAGGTAAAAGAAAGACTGGCACAGCTGCGGTAAGTTATGCGAGCAACGAGTCAAAGTCCATGCAATTACATGAGACACCGGTGATTGCCGCGATATCGGTTCGGAACATGTAGTGCGTGTTTCGAACCGATTTTGGGGGCGTATCTGAATACGATGAGATATCAGGTACGCTTCTGTATTTACGCAGCAGATAGGAGCAGAAAAAAACATGAAAAAAATCAATCTGAAAAAACCTACCCGCAATCAGGTGATTCGGATCTGTAACTTGTTGTCTGTACCCCTGCAGTTTCTGGGGTGCTGTGTACTGTATCTGGTAATCGAGGCGCTTTCCCGTCATTCGCTGCGGGAAGCCTGGCAGTATATGACAGGAAGCCCTCTGATCTTTTTATACAATGCATTTTTAATTTTTACCACAAGCCTTGTGGTATATCTGTTTAAACACAGAATCCTTGCCAGAACTATCGTGGGATGTTTCTGGTTTATTCTGGGATGCGTGAACGGATTCTTACTGTTAAACCGTGTAACTCCATTTACCGGACCGGATCTGAAACTGATTAATGACGCAATGCGTATTCTGAACAAGTATCTGTCCCCGGGACTGGTGGTTGCCGTACTGGTCGGGCTTGGTGTCCTGCTGTTATTTTTCATCTGGATGTTCCGAAAAGGCTGGAAATTTCAGGGAAAGATGCGCTACTGGCTGAATATTCCGCTGATTGTTGCTGGTGTGGCAGCTTTTGCGTTGACAAGTAAGCTGGCGATTGATAATCGTCTGTTATCCACGTATTTTGGAAATATTGCGTATGCATATCAGGATTACGGTTATCCATACTGTCTGGCAGTTACAATTTTCGATACCGGAATCAATGAGCCGAACGGATATTCTAAAGCATTGATGGAAGATATCGTGAACAGTGAAGGTGAGATCAAGGAAACCAAGAAAAAGAATACGGATGTCAACATCCTGTTTTTACAGCTGGAAACATTTATCGATCCGACCGAAGTGAATTTTCTTTCTTTTTCCGAGGATCCGATCCCGAACTTCCGAAAGTTAAGTGAGGAATATTCTTCCGGCTACTACAAAGTGCCGGCAGTAGGTGCGGGAACCGCGAATACGGAGTTTGAATCTATCACCGGTATGAGTCTTCATTATTTTGGGGCGGGAGAGTATCCGTATAAGACGATTCTGAAAGAGACGACCTGCGAGAGCGCAGCCTATGATCTTAAGAAGCTCGGTTACAGTACTCATGCGATCCATAACAATGAAGCGAATTTCTACGGAAGACGAACCGTATTTTCCAGACTTGGATTTGACACCTTTACTTCTGAGGAATATATGCCGGACATCAGTGATACCACACCGATGGGATGGGTGAAAGATCATATTCTGACTGATGAAATTTTTAAGGCCATGGAATCCACAGAAGGTCCGGATTATGTATATACGATCTCGGTACAGGGACATGGAGATTATCCAACCGAACCGGTACTTTCTGATCCGGAGATCAAAGTAACGGGAGCGGAATCTGAAGAGAAAAATAATGCATGGGAATATTATGTAAATCAGCTTCACGAGATGGATCAGTTTGTCAAAGAACTGACGGATCGTCTCTCTGAATTGGATGAGCGGGTGGTTCTCGTTATGTATGGAGATCATCTGCCGACCATGGATCTGAAAGTGGAGGACATGAAAAACCGTTATCTGTTCCAGACAAAATATGTGATGTGGAGCAACTTCGACATGAAGAAAAAAGACAAAAACATTGCCGCTTACCAGATGGCAGCGGAAGTGTTTAATCGTCTGGGAATTCATGAGGGAACGGTCTTTAACTATCATCAGACCAGAAAAGGAAGCAGGAATTATCAGCTGGATCTGCAGGCATTGCAGTATGATATCCTGTATGGAAAACAGTATGTTTACGGTGGTGAGAATCCGTTTGAGGCAACAAAGATGCAGCTTGGGATCTATCCTGCAACACTGGAACGGCTGGAGTCCATCGGAAATGGAAGCTATTATGTCTATGGAACCAATTTTACGGCAGCGAGCAGACTGGAGATTAACAAAGAACTGCAGGAAACACAGTACATCAGTCCGACACAGCTGTTGGTGCAGAATGTGGAACTGGCAGATGGCGATCAGGTGTCAGTTGCGACACAGAGTAACAGTTCCACAAAGAAAGTGCTGTCACGAACCGATTATCTTACATACAATGAGGATAATGGAGAACTGATGTCACAGGAAAACTATCAGGCAAAAAAATCAGCAAAAGCGATGCTTGAGCGGCTGAAGGAACAGCATGCAGAGAAAACAGAGGATGACGGGCAGGCAGCGGAAGAAACGCCAACAGAGGAAACAACACAGGAACTGTCTCTGACACCGGCACCTGCGTCCACACCGGAATCCTGAGAAAAGACCGGCTTCCGGTATTACGGAAACTGGAAAAAGTCAAAAGTTGCGACATAATTTACTTGATTATTACCACCACTATTATATAATGGAAAGTACCGGGAAACCGGACAAATACATTAGATAAAGTGGTGGTAATTTTGAATTATAGAGAAATCGTAGATTATATTGAAGAAATACCGAAGTTTACATCGAAAAATCCGCTGGATCACACGAAGGCACTGCTGAAGTGTCTGGGCGATCCCCAGAATCAGATGCAGGTGATCCATGTGGCGGGAACCAATGGAAAAGGAAGCGTCTGTGCATATCTGGATTCCATGCTCCGGGCAGGAGGTTACAAAGTTGGTTTATTTACTTCGCCACATCTGGTAAAGATCAATGAACGTTTTAAAATCAACGGAGAGATGATTTCCGATGAACGGTTTGTAAAAGTTTTTGAAGAAGTACAGAAGATTATTAAAAAGGCACAGGAAGACGGACTGGATCACCCGAGCTATTTTGAGACACTGTTTCTGATGGGAATGGTTGTTTTTAAAGAAGCAGATGTGGATTATGTGGTTCTGGAGACCGGCCTTGGTGGAAGACTGGATGCGACCAACACTGTAGATCATCCGCTGGCATGCATCATTACTTCTATCAGTCTGGATCATGTGGAATATCTGGGAGACACCATCGGAAAAATTGCCGGTGAAAAGGCAGGAATCATCAAACCACAGGTTCCGGTGATCTATGACGGACATCAGCCGGAGGCTTCCGAAGTGATTGAAAAACGTGCCAACGAACTGGGTTCCCCGGCATTTGCACTGACCGAGGACATGTATGAAATGCAGAAAAATACAAGAGAGGGCATTGATTTTTCCTTTCATTGTAAGTATTATAATACTGTTCAACTGTCGATTCCATATATTGCACCGTACCAGATGATGAATGCATCGCTGGCGTTTTTCACGATGGAACAGCTGCGGGATGTGCATAAGATTCCGTTGGAAAAGCTGATCGAGGGATTGAAAAATACGCACTGGGAAGGTCGTATGGAGACTGTTTTACCGGATGTGATCGTAGACGGGGCACACAATGCAGATGGTGTGGCGCGGTTTGTGGAGACGGCGTGTCATTTTGGAAAAGAACATCCGATTACGCTGTTATTTTCGGCAGTGGCTGATAAGGATTATGAAAAAATGATCCGTACAGTCAGCGAAAAGATCCGTCCGAGAGCAGTAGTTGCCACAGAAGTTGGCGGCAGCAGAGTTGTACCGGCTACGGAACTGGCAGAGTTTTTCAAGGAAGACGGATGTGAACAGGTGATCGCCGAGGCAAATGTAGGAGAGGCATTTGAAAAAGCGTTGTCTTTAAAGGGCGATGGAATGTTATTCTGCGTTGGATCTCTTTATCTGGTAGGTGAGATCAAGGAGTACCTTCAGAAGAATCCAGAAGCATAGGAGAGAAAAGAATGATTAATTACGAAGAGGAATTGAAAAAATTCAAACCCTGTCTTGATGTGGACGAGATCGAGAGTGCGGTATATACACGGGATCTGACCGATATCGTGGATATCCTGCAGGAGATGCTGAAAACAGAGAAAAAAGACCGGAAAGAATAAGGGGTAAAACATGAATTGTATGAATTGCGGAGCTCCGATCGGAAAGTCGGATTACTGTACGAGCTGCGGCTTTCATGTGGAAGTACAGAAGAAAATCTGGCAGTTGTCCAATACCTATTACAATCTGGGACTGGACAAGGCACAGATCCGGGATCTGTCCGGAGCCATTGATCTGTTAAAACGCAGTCTGAAGTTTAACAAGCTGAATGTTCAGGCGAGAAACCTGCTGGGACTGGTATATTTTGAGACCGGTGAGGCAGTGGCAGCGTTGAGTGAATGGATCATCAGTAAAAATATCATGCCGGAGAATAACATCGCTTCCGAGTACATCGAACGGCTGCAGCAGAATGCCAACAAACTGGATGTGATCAATCAGACTATCAAAAAGTATAATGACAGTCTGCAATGCTGTCGCAAAGGCAGTGAGGATGTGGCGGTGATCCAGCTGAAAAAGATTCTGAATCAGAATCCGAAGCTAATCAAGGGATATCATCTGCTGGCCCTGATCTACCTGAAAAAAGAAGAATATGAAAAAGCAAGACGAATTCTGAAAAAAGCGGCGAAGATTGATAAGACAAACTCCACAACGCTGCGCTTTTTGCGGGAAGTAGACGAACAGACCGGAACAATTACCAGCCTGGAACCAAGAAGGTGGGCATTTGGTCTGCGTGAGAAGGAAGAAAAGGTTTCGGGTAATCAGTCGATTGCCTATCGGACAGAAAATGATGTGGTGATCCAGCCACCGACCTTCCGTGAAAGCTCCATGGCAGCGACACTGCTGAATCTTGGATTTGGTTTTCTGGTGGGGGCCTGTCTGGTATGGTTTTTGATGGTACCTGCAAACACACAGCGGATCAATAAAGCGGCAAACGAAAAAGTCGTAAGCTACAGCAACACTATGGCGACACAGTCTGCTGAGATGAATAAGCTCCAGGAACAGATTGACCAGTCTGAAGAGACGGTGGCATCTGCCCAGCAGCAGATTGAGGATGCCCAGAATCAGACAAGCAGTTATGAGAATCTGATTAAAGCATATGCCGCTTTTCAGAGTGGAAATTATACTTCGGCAGCGAATGTTCTGCAGAATGTGCAGGCAGATCTGCTGTCTGTAGATGCAAAAGAAATTTATGATTCAATTTACAAGAGTATCCAGTCAACGATGAAGAATAATCTGAAAAGCCAGGGTGAACAGGCATTTTATGCCAAGGATTATGAGACGGCAATTACAGATTTGAATCAGGCACTGGAGATGGATGACAGCGATTATGAAGTATTAAATCTGTTGGCGCATTCTTATCGGCTTGACGAACAGTATGATAAAGCAGTGGAGATTTTCCAGAAGATCGTAGACCAGTTTCCGGGAACAAAACGTGCTTCCACCGCACAGAAATATATTGATAACGGTGGAAAGGGATTTGACAGCGTTGGTCAGAAAAACAGTTCCGGAACAGGAACTGCACAGACACAGGATCAGACAGGGAATCAGGAGACTGTTTCACAGGATACTGCAGAACAAAGCAGTGCAGGTGATACGTCAGATACACAGAATACAGGCGAGACCGGGGCCGATCAGAACGGCAATGGAGGAGAAGCCGAAGGAACTTCCGGAGAAAACGGACAATAAGAGAAACCTCAAAACGGGGGAAATACAAAAGAATTTGTATTTCCCCCGTTTTTTTGTAAAGATAAGGAACCGTTATAAATAATTAGAAAAGGGGAGGATATTTATGGAACAATTTCAGGTTAAGGGGCGGACTCTGGTCATACGGATGCCGAAAGAACTAGATCACCATACCACGGGGCAGATTCCGGGAATAGCAGATCGCATGATCGGCGAGAAGAATATTCAGCGGATTGAATTTGATTTTCGAGACACCGGATTCATGGACAGCTCAGGGATCGGAGTGATCATGGGACGGTATCAAAAGCTGCGGCTGCTTGGAGGCAGTGTGGCAGTGACCCACGTCAGCGATCGAATCTGGAGAATTTTGCATCTTGCAGGAGTGACAAAGGTGATTGAAGTAGAAAAAGAACGAAACTGGAAGGAAAGCAAATAAGGGGGAGAAACGATGGAACAGAAGAATGAAATGATGATTACGTTTGACAGCAGATCCAGTAATGAATCATTTGCAAGAGTGGCAGTAGCGGCGTTTACGACACAGTTAAATCCCACACTGGAAGAGGTAGCTGATATCAAGACCGCTGTATCTGAAGCAATTACAAATGCAATTATTCACGGATATGACAACCAGGTGAAAAAGATCCGGATCCGCTGTCGAGTCAGTGACCGGACCTTGTATGTAGAGGTGGAAGATGACGGAAAGGGAATTGCAGATGTGAAAAAGGCGATGGAACCCATGTATACAACAAGACCGGATCTGGATCGCTCCGGGATGGGTTTTGCTTTCATGGAAGCATTTATGGATCAGGTGGAAGTGGAATCGGAAGCAGGTGTGGGAACAATTGTCCGGATGAAAAAGACAATCGGACAGACACAGCAGCCATTTGCATAAAAGGAGGCCCTATGGAGCGTACCCTCAGATTGATACAGAGAGCACACGAAGGGGATAAGGAGGCGAGGGACATACTGGTGGAAGAGAATGTCGGGCTTGTCTGGAGTATTGTTCGCCGATTTCAAAACAGAGGTGTGGAATCGGAAGATCTGTTTCAGATCGGAACCATCGGGCTGATCAAAGCGGTGGATAAATTCGACTGCAGCTATGAGGTTTGCTTTTCCACCTATGCAGTTCCGATGATTGCCGGAGAGATCAAACGGTATCTGCGAGATGACGGGATACTGAAAGTAAGCCGTTCCCTGAAGGAAACAGCGGGGAAAGCCTACCGGATCCGGGAGCAGCAGGAAAAGCAGACGGGAAGAGAGCCGACTGTCCGGGAGATTGCCGGGATACTGGGAATCCCACCGGAGGAACTGATGGAGGCGATGGAGTCTTATGCGCAGGTGGAATCCCTGCAGCAGACAATTTACCAGGGAGAAGGCAATACCATCCTTCTGATAGACAAACTGGAAGAAAAAGTGAACCAGAGTGAACAGGTGCTGAACAGGTTGTTTTTGGAAGAAATCCTTGGAAAACTGGAAGGTGAAGAACGGGAATTGATCTATCAGCGGTATTTTCAGGAAAAAACACAGAGTGTGATTGCAAAAGAGATGGGAATTTCACAGGTACAGGTCTCGCGGATGGAAAAGAGAATTCTGAGAAAAATACAGGAGGAAGTATAGAGGATTCATTTTGACACATACTACTTACAAAAGAAAGGAAGTGGTAGGATGGCAGGAAAAAAATGGTGGATCTGGCTGTTTGCGATTCTCACAGCAGCCGGAGTACTAGTGGTGCTTCTGATGCAGCAGAATATGCCGGAGAAGCAAAAAGGAGGAACCCTGGTACAAAGACAGGAGGCAACGTGCTATGGGTGATGTACTGTATATACAGACAGACAAAAACCGGAAGATTACAGATCCACATGTCAGGCTTGGTGATATCTCAGATCTTACAAGCAATAATCCGGAAGTATTGCAAAGGTGCAAGGTGCTTCGGGTACTGACTCTGGAGTCGGGGAAATATGGCAGATATGCGGTTTCGGTCATGAAACTGATAGAACTGATCCAGAAAAAAGAAAAACAGGTGGAAGTGGTTCATGTCGGTGAACCGCAGTTTATCCTGACGTACGAGGATCCGGCTGGAAAAAGTGAGAGGATGAGCTGGTTGAAAACTGCGTTTGTGTGTCTGGTCACATTTTTTGGTACGATGTTTTCTATTATGACTTTCAACACGGATGTAGATATTCTAAAATTGTTTGAGCGGATCAGCAGCCAGTTTACTTCAGATCCAAGAGGACTGGCGATTCTGGAAGTGACGTATTCTGTGGGGATCGGTATTGGTGTTGTATTTTTCTTTAACCATTTTGGAAAATGGAAGATCACCGAGGATCCGACACCGATGGAAGTGGAGATGCGTGCATACGAGGAGCAGGTAGATCAGACGATTCTGGAGATGGAGAGCAGAAAGGAGAACAATTCCGGATGAGAGAAATCTTTCTTGGCATGCTGGGACTTTGCATGGGAACAACGATTGCAAGTGGCGTGGTGGCATTTATTATAAGCCTTGGAATTGTTCCAAGGTTTGCCGGGATTACCGGAAGTGCCGCACAGGTGCGTCTGTATGAGGAATGCTCCATGCTGGGGGCGGTGCTTGGCAATGTGGTTTTTCTGTATCAGCGAGCATTGCCACTGGGTAATCCGGGACTTGCAGTTTACGGAAGCTTTTCCGGAATTTTTCTTGGAAGCTGGGTGGTGGCACTGGGTGAGGTGGTGAATATTTATGCGATTTTGATTCGAAGGATCGGTCTTGTGAAAGGAATTGGACTGGTAATCCTCAGCATGGCACTTGGAAAAGTGGTGGGTTCTCTTTGGTTTTTCTTTTTCTGACGGGAGATCAATAACCGAAAAAATGATAAATCCGGGGATAAAACCAGGAAGCCCGGAAGATACTGAGTGTGTAAGAAATGAAAAACAGAAAAAAGACAGGTAAAATTACCTGGATATGAGGATGAAACGATGCAGAAAGACAGAGAAAAACAGCAGTTATATGAAGAATATGTCAAAAAGGTGACTCCAACGCACAGTTTGCCTGCCAATATGGTAAAAGCCTTTCTGGTGGGCGGTCTGATCTGTGTGTCAGGACAGGCAGTCACTGAATGGGCACTGGCAGCAGGTATGGATGAGAAAACAGCTGGAACCTGGTGTTCCATTGCCTTGATCTTTCTGAGTGCCCTGACTACGGGTATGAACCTTTATCCACGGCTGGCAAAATGGGGAGGAGCAGGCACCCTTGTGCCGATCACAGGATTTGCCAATTCTGTGGCGGCACCGGCAGTGGAATACCAGAAAGAAGGACAGGTATTTGGAATCGGAAGCAAGATATTTACCATAGCGGGACCGGTGATACTTTATGGGGTGCTGACCTCATGGGCGTTGGGTCTGATACAGTACGTGGCAGAAAGGTGGTAGCAGATGGAGATCGGGAAACAGAGTATTCGGTTGGAAAAGCCGGTCTATGTGGAAAGCTGGGCATCGGTTGTTGGAAAAAAAGAGGGGGAAGGTCCACTGGCTCCTTTTTTTGATGAGATTGCGACGGATGATCAGCTGGGGCAGGATAACTGGGAAGAAGCAGAGAGTATGCTGCAACAGAAGGCGGCGAGGCTGGCAATCAAAAAAGCAGGATGCTGCCCGGAAGATATACGAATCATCTTCGCGGGGGATCTGCTGGCACAGTCCATCGCTTCTTCCTTCGGGAGCGGCGAACTGGAGCGTCCAATGTATGGAGTATTCGGGGCGTGTTCCACGATGGGTGAAGCACTGAGCCTTGGGGCGATCACAGTTTCGGCAGGACACGGAGAACGGGTTCTGGCAGTGACATCGAGTCATTTTGCAACGGCAGAGAAAGAATTTCGTTTTCCGCTGGGTTACGGAAACCAGAGGCCATTGTCCGCTTCCTGGACTGTTACGGGAAGTGGTGCCTGTGTGTTAAACAGGAAAAAGGGGAGGGTGAAGATCACGGGGCTTACCATCGGGAAAGTGGTAGACTATGGATTAAAAGATTCCCAGAATATGGGAGCATGTATGGCACCAGCAGCTTGCAGCACCATAGTACAGAACCTGAAAGACTTTGGAAGAAAACCCGGAGAGTATGATCAGATTATTACCGGAGATCTTGGTTATATCGGACAGCAGATATTACTGGACCTTTTGGAAAAAGAAGGGTATCAGGCAGGGAAAAATCACAAAGATTGTGGAATTTTGATGTACGATCAGAAAACACAGGATACCCATGCGGGAGGAAGCGGCTGTGGCTGCAGTGCTTCTGTACTTGCCGGTTATATCCTGCCAAAGATTGCCTGCGGTGACTGGAAACGGGTACTTTTTGTGCCAACAGGGGCGCTGATGTCAAAAGTGAGCTTTTATGAAGGAAACAGTGTGCCGGGAATCGCCCAGGGCGTAGTACTGGAATGGGAAGAAGGGGAGGTGGAACAGACATGCTGATGAATTATATCCATGCTTTCTGGGTAGGCGGACTGATCTGTGCACTGGTGCAGATCCTTCTGGATAAGACCAGGCTGATGCCGGGAAGAGTCATGGTTCTTCTGGTATGTACGGGAAGTGTGCTGAGTGCTCTGCATTTGTACGAACCGTTGGTGGATTATGCCGGTGCAGGTGCCAGTGTTCCGCTGATCGGATTCGGACATTTGTTATTTCAGGGTGTGAAAGAAGAGATGGAACAGGTGGGTGTTCTGGGAGTATTTACCGGAGGGTTAAAAGCCAGTGCCGGAGGTATCAGTGCTGCGCTGATTTTCGGATATCTTGCGAGCCTGTTTTTTCATCCGCAGATGAAAAAATAAAGAAGAAAGAGACCTTCAGCTCTTGCCACATACGGAAAAGATATAGTATAATAATATAGTTTATGTGTAAGTGCCAGCGGGATCGATACAAAGATCCCGCAACAGAAAATGAAAAGGTGATTAATTTGAGAGAAGAAGTAATCAAAAGACTGGAACAGACAGTGGAAAATGATCAGTTTCTGCGGAATGAACCAATGAAGAAACA
Source organism: Oliverpabstia sp. (assembly GCF_022785585.1). Taxonomy (NCBI): domain Bacteria; kingdom Bacillati; phylum Bacillota; class Clostridia; order Lachnospirales; family Lachnospiraceae; genus Oliverpabstia; species Oliverpabstia sp. The sequence goes on from NZ_JALFPR010000107.1 coordinate 42,940, forward strand.
TATTACTTTCCGTGTAGGAGGACCGGCAGCATGTTTTCTGATGCCATCCACAAAAGAACAGATTGAAGAAATCGTACATATCTGTCAGGAAGAAAAGACGCCCTGCTTTATTCTTGGAAATGGCAGCAATCTGCTGGTAAGTGATCAGGGATATGACGGAGCTGTGTTGCAGATCTATAAAAATATGAATCAGGTTGCGGTGAATGGAGAACAGCTGCAGGTACAGGCAGGAGCGCTGTTATCCGCTATAGCCAGAAAGGCACTGGATGCAGGACTTACCGGCATGGAATTTGCAGCGGGAATTCCGGGAACTCTGGGAGGCGCTGTAGTTATGAATGCAGGCGCTTACGGCGGGGAGATGAAAGATATTCTGGAATCCGTCACTGTGCTCACACCAAAGGGAGAACAGAAGAAACTGTATAAAGAAGAACTGCAGCTGGGATATCGGACCAGTGTGGTAAAAGAAAAGGGTTATATTGTTCTGGAAGCGGTTCTGAATCTGAAAAAAGGAGATCCGGAAGCGATAAAAAGCCGTATGGATGAACTGAAAGAGCAGCGTGTGACAAAACAGCCATTAGAGTATCCAAGTGCAGGAAGTACCTTCAAAAGACCGGAAGGATATTTTGCCGGAAAACTGATTCAGGATGCCGGTCTTCGCGGTTATCAGGTTGGTGGTGCACAGGTATCGGAAAAACACTGTGGCTTTGTGATCAATAAAGAAAATGCGACAGCGACAGATGTGGTGAATCTGATTCACGATGTACAGCGGATCGTATATGAAAAATTTCAGGTGCAGCTGGATACAGAAGTGAAATTTCTTGGGGAATTTTAAAAGCGAAAGAGGAGCAACATGAGATTTGTAATTGTTACGGGAATGTCCGGTGCGGGAAAAAGTACTGCACTGAAAATACTGGAAGATGCAGGTTATTTTTGTGTGGATAACCTTCCGATTCCACTTCTGGAAAAATTCGCACAGTTTATTGTGGAAGGAAACTCGGGAAGTATCCAGAAGGTGGCTCTTGGAGTAGATGTGCGAAGCGGCGGCGGGATGGAAGGAGTGGAAAAAGCGCTGGAAGAGATCCGGCTGACCGGACTTGAATATGAGATACTGTTTCTGGATGCCGAAGATGAGGTACTGGTAAAACGCTATAAGGAAACCAGAAGAACACATCCGCTGGCCGGAAGCGGCAGAGTGGAGAACGGCATCCGGGAAGAACGCAGAAGATTAAAATATCTGAAAGAGCATGCGGATTATATTCTCGACAGCAGCCAGCTTCTGACAAGAGAACTGAAGGCAGAACTGGATAAGATCTTCGTGAAAAATCTGGGTTTTAAAAATCTGATGATCACCGTTCTGTCTTTTGGATTTAAATACGGAATTCCATCGGATTCAGATCTGGTATTCGATGTGAGATTTTTGCCCAATCCATATTACATTGATGAACTCCGTCCGTTAAGTGGAAATGACAAACCGGTCAGTGATTATGTGATGAACTGTGAAGCATCCAGAATTTTTCTGGATAAACTGGCAGACATGGTTTCATTCCTGATTCCGAACTATATTCTGGAGGGAAAGAATCAACTGGTTGTCAGCATCGGATGTACCGGTGGAAAACATCGTTCGGTGACACTGGCAAATGCATTGTATCAGCGTCTGGAACAGTCAGAAGAATATGGAGTACGGATTGAACACAGAGACATTGGTAAGGATGCTATCCGAAAGAAAATGAATGAAGTGAGGTAAGAGTGCATGTCCTTTTGCGGTAAAGTGAAAGAGGAATTATCCCGGCAGATATCCACGGCGCGTCATTGCCAGATTGCAGAGATCGCTGCGATCTTAAGTGTCTGTGGGCAGGTCAGTATCTCGGCTAACGATCACTTTTGCGTGACCGTACATACAGAAAATGTGTCTGTGGCAAGAAAGTACTTTACATTAGTAGAAAAAACATTTAATATAGAAGCTGTAATTCACGTTCGGAAGAATGCTTACCTGAAAAAGTCCAATGTATATAAGGTAGAAGTACCTTCCCATGAGGATACGGTTCGAATTCTTCAGGCTACCAAATTTATGTCGCCGGAACAGGAGATTGCAGATGACCTGTCTGTTATGAGCCGTCTGGTGATACAAAAAGAATGTTGTAAAAGAGCATTTTTGAGGGGAACGTTTTTAGCTGCAGGTTCTATCAGCGATCCGGAGAAAGGATATCATCTGGAAATTGTCTGCTCAACTATGGAACGGGCGGAACAGATACAGTCTATCATGAAAGAATTTGAGCTGGATGCGAGAATTGTTACAAGAAAGAAAAACCAGGTGGTTTATCTGAAAGAGGGATCCCAGATCGTAGATTTTCTGGGAGTGGTAGAAGCAGGAATCGCTCTGATGAATCTGGAGAATATTCGAATCAGGAAGGAAATCAGCAACAATATTAACCGTAAAGTGAACTGCGAGACTGCCAACATCGGGAAAACGGTTTCGGCAGCAGTAAAACAGATAGAAGATATCAGGTATATTGAAACACATGTGGGCTTCTCACAACTCACGGAGGAGTTGGAGGAGACCGCAGTTTGTCGGTTACGTTATCCGGAAGCGACTCTGAAAGAACTGGGGGAGATGATGAATCCTCCGGTGGGGAAATCAGGAGTGAATCACAGACTTCGTAAACTTGGAAGAATTGCCGATGAACTGCGGGGAAATAAGGAGGATTATAATGATTAAGAAACCAATTACAATTCAGATTTCCAATGGATTAGAAGCAAGACCGGTAGCGATGCTTGTACAGGTTGCCAGCCAGTATGAAAGCAGAATCCAGGTGGAAAGCGGAGATAAACATGTCAATGCAAAAAGTATCATGGGTATGATGACACTTGGGCTGAATGTAGGTGAAAGCGTTACAATTTGTGCAGAAGGTACAGATGAAGAAGCGGCTATCGAAGGAATTGAAAAATATCTGACAAGTAAGTAATAGATAGGTAATTTGCCAATTATATAGCGAACAAGTAACTGTTCAGTACCTTCACAGTTACGAGCAAAAATGCATTTAAAATCACCTTCGGTGATGGCATTTTGGCTTGTATGTCTCGGGATTTTGGCATATTCATGCCAAAACACCTCGCGGTACAGTGGCTACTGAATAGTTACGCGAACAATTACAAAAGACAGGGACGTCCGAAGAGAATGTCCCTGTCTTTTGTAATTTTAAAATAATTCTTTTACCCGGAAATGGTAACTGTAAAAGTCTTCGAATCCAAGAGAAAGATACAGCCGCTTGGCAGGAGTATTCCCCTCTACGACCTGCAGATAAGCCCCGGTCATTCCCAGCTCTTTTCCGCGATTTAACAAAGAAGTACAAATGGAACGGGCATATTGGCGTCCGCGGTAATGAGGATGCACATGGATCGCATAGATTCCCATGTAGGAACGATCCAAAATGCCGAGTCCGATAGCGACAATCTGTCCGTCGCTATTGGTAATGGAAGCGGCAAGAGTGTCTTTTGGAATTGCATGGTACATAGAAGGTACAATCTGACGATGTATGGCACTGGTTGTACTTTTTAAGGCAAACAACGACTGAATCCACCGGTCATTGATGGTACGTTCCAGCCGCACACTGACAGGTGGCATGGTGATCTGCCAGGGAGCCAGATCCAGGGTCATTACTTCCGTGACGTGTTGCACTGCATATCTGCGGTCGATCAGCCGCTTTTCAAAATCATCCGGAAGAAGAGGCGTGATCTTGAAGATGGAAGGCGTTCCCCAGCGATGGTAAGCGTCTTCGCAGAAATTAATTTTTTCTTCGATAGGGATCGAGGATGGTCCAATCTGTTCCACACAGTTGGTTCTGTGAGTATAAAAATAAGAAAAACGCAGAAGCCATCCGTCATAGAGCTGAATCTGATGAGAGGGCCACGCGTTCAAAGAAAGATCTTCGATCATTTTGATGGTGGGTTTCATAGTAAATACCTCCGTATACTTTCATTATAATAAAGAAGAAAAATACAGGCAACAAAAAATAAGAAAAAACTTACAATTTTTAAAACAGGTTGCAGAAGCTGTTAAAAGGGGATATAATAAGGGGCATGATATGAATACTGCCCTAAAAGGCAGTATTATCAGTAAGAGAGTATCTGGAAATGTGGAAAGCGGAGTTTACAGATAGGAAAACAGATGAGGAGAGTAGATCATGTCGAAGGTTTTAAAAACGATTGTTAATGTGATCCTGTTTTGCGCCATTGTGGTTGCGGCGGGTCTTTTGATTCCACCATTTGCAGGGATTACTACGGTGATGGTGGATGATGTCGATATGCAGACAAATCTGCCACAGGGATCCGTAGCCTATGCAGTGGAGAAGGATCGCAGTGAACTGAAACAGGGAGATAAAGTTCTGATCAGTCAGGAAGGCAGACAATATGTATATGTGGTAGACAGTATCGATGGCAGCGGTGTGGTACTGGACGATCAGTTGAGCACAGATGGTGGGACTACACAGCAGGAGCTGGGAAGCACGGTTCAGAAAGTTATGCTTGTTGTACCGGTGATTGGTTATGTATCCATGGCACTTCGAAGTACAGAAGGGCTGATCATTGTGGGACTTGCTGTTGTATTTGTTATTATCCTGTTTATTCTTGCGGAGGTCTGGAAAAAAGATGATGACGAAGAAGAGGACGAGGAGAATGAGGATGCGCAGGAAGATGAGTCTGAGGAAGGACAGGAAGAAGAACCTGCAGTAATGTCCAGACGGCAAAAGAAAAAAGCAAGAAAAGCAGATAAGAAAAAGCAGAAACAGGAAGAAAAAGCTGCAGTAGCCGAAGCGAAAGCAAGAGCGAAACGTGAACGACAGGAAGCCAAACTTGCCAAGAAGAACCAAAAGGCTCATATGATGGATGAGTCAGAGCAGGAACCGGAAGCGATACCGGCAGAGCCGATGGAAGAGACACAGGCAGCCGGCAGCACACAGGAAATCGTTCTTCCACAGGAACTGATGCAGGAAGAACAGACCGCAGGAAACACACAGGAAATCGTATTACCAACGGAAGAAACTCAGGAAAAACAGGAATCGACAGACGAAACGGAAGATCCGGATAAAACACTTTTGGAAGAAACAGCAAGTCTGTTCGCTGCTGATATCGCCAGCATGATGGGTGAGAATCAGACGAAAGAGACAGAGGAACCGGAAGAGACAGATCCATTGGATTCGACAGAGCAGACACAGCCGGTAGTTCTTGAGACGGTATCAGAAGAAAAACAGGAGACAGGAGATAAGAAACTTGCGATGCCGGTGTACACAAAAGAAGAACTTCTTCAGAAGGCCGAAGCGGATGGAGATGAGCCGGAAGTAATCGAAGATGAAGTCAGCGGAGTTACCCTGGTAGATTATTCAGACGTCCTGTAAAAATAAGAAAATAAAAATTTTTGAAAAAATTTGAAAAACCCCTTGCATTTGCGAGGGGTTTCGTTTATAATAACCCGTGTTGTGACATTGATAGCGATGAAGCGCGAGGTTGCTGCATTAATTGCAGGTTTTCCGTGGAGCGAATGTCAAGTTAAGAAACTGGCGACAAGTCACTGTATACATGTTAAATACGTCCACCAGAAGTGTGGAAAACCGCGTGAAAGTCCGGAGGACACACACGGGAAAGTGTACAGTCACCGCTTGTCGTACTCGTAAAGTGCGAAAAGGAGGCGACTTTTTTTATGGCAAGTCAAGTAATGAGAATTATTCTGAAAGCTTATGATCATCAGCTGGTTGATGCATCTGCAAGCAAAATCATCGAAACTGTAAAAAAGAACGGATCAGTAGTGAGTGGACCGGTACCACTTCCCACTAAGAAAGAGGTAGTAACAATCTTACGTGCGGTACACAATTACAAAGATTCCAGAGAACAGTTTGAGCAGAGAACTCATAAAAGACTGATCGATATCATCGGACCGACACAGAAAACTGTGGATGCTCTGGCAAGACTGGAGATGCCGGCTGGTGTTAGCATCGATATCAAGATGAAAAACAAATAATTTCATCGAAAAGAATTATCCGGAAAAGTTAGATATAGAAGCAACACATTCTTAGGAATCAACATCCCTTATGGGTCATAGTGTTCCACTTATATCGGCTGTTTCTAGGATGAACACCCGGGTTGGTGTTCCGCTGTAGTTTAAACAGGAGGTAAAAAGAATGAAGAAAGCAATCTTAGCTACAAAAGTTGGAATGACTCAGATTTTCAACGAAGATGGAGTTTTAACTCCGGTGACTGTATTGCAGGCAGGACCTTGCGTAGTAACTCAGGTTAAAACTGTTGAGAATGATGGTTACAGTGCAGTACAGGTTGGTTTTGTTGACAAGAGAGAAAAACTGGTGAACAAACCAATGAAAGGACAGTTTGACAAAGCAGGCGTTTCTTACAAGAGATTCGTTCGCGAATTCCGTTTAGAAGATGCTGAAAGCTATGAAGTGGCTCAGGAAATCAAAGCTGACATCTTTGCAGCAGGAGAAAAAGTAGATGCTACTGCAATCTCCAAAGGTAAAGGATTCCAGGGCGCAATCAAGAGACACGGTCAGTCCAGAGGACCTATGGCTCATGGTTCCAAATACCATCGTCATGCAGGTTCCAACGGTGCTTGTTCCGATCCGAGCCGTGTATTCAAAGGTAAAAAGATGGCTGGACACATGGGTAACAAAAAAGTTACAGTACAGAATCTGGAAATTGTCAGAGTAGATGCTGAAAACAATCTGCTTCTGGTAAAAGGTGCTGTACCAGGTCCTAAAAAATCTTTAGTAACAATCAAAGCAACCGTTAAAAGCGCAAAATAATTTAACGGATGATCGGTGGATCCGATGCCGCGAGGCATGATTCTTGAAAAGGAGGAACACACAGATGTCAAACGTATCTGTTTATAATATGGAAGGCAATGAAGTTGGCACACTGGAACTGAACGACGCTGTGTTCGGTGTAGAAGTAAATGAACATCTTGTTCATATGGCAGTTGTGCGCCAGCTGGCAAATAAACGTCAGGGAACTCAGAAAGCAAAAACCCGCTCTGAAGTAAGCGGAGGCGGAAGAAAACCTTGGAGACAGAAAGGAACTGGTCATGCAAGACAGGGTTCAACAAGAGCTCCACAGTGGACAGGCGGCGGAGTTGTATTCGCACCGGTACCAAGAGATTACTCTTTCAAAATGAACAAGAAAGAAAGAAGAATTGCTCTGAAATCTGCTCTGACAACAAGAGTACAGGAAAACAAACTGGTAGTCCTGGACGAACTGAAATTAGACGCTATTAAAACAAAAGATATGCAGAATGTACTGAACAACCTGAAAGTTGAAAAAGCAATGGTTGTTACCGATAACGAAAACGTAATCGTATCTGCAAGAAACATTCCGAATGTGATCACAGCATCTGTTGGAACACTGAATGTATTCGATATCCTGAAATACAACACGGTTGTTCTGGACAAAGCAGCTGTTGCAAAAGTTGAGGAGGTATATGCATAATGGCTAACATTCAATATTATGATGTAATCCTTAAACCGGTTGTAACTGAAAAAAGTATGAACGCTATGAGCGAGAAAAAATATACTTTCCTGGTTCATCCGGAAGCAAACAAATCTATGATCAAAGAAGCTGTTGAAAAAATGTTCGAAGGAACAGAAGTAAAAACTGTAAACACAATGAACCTTGACGGTAAGAAAAAACGTCGTGGTTACACAGTTGGAAGAACAGCTAAGACAAAAAAAGCAATCGTTACTCTGACAGAGAACAGCAAAGACATCGAAATCTTCGAAGGTCTGTAAGATTGCAAAGCGGACAAAGTCAATAAGACTTGAGCGAACATCCGATCGCTCTTACTATCGCTGAATGAAAGGAGATAATTACAATGGGAATCAGAAAATACAGCCCATATACACCGTCCAGAAGAAATATGACCAGCCTGGATTTTGCTGAAATCACAAAATCCACACCAGAGAAATCTCTGGTAGTATCTCTGAAAAAGAATTCCGGACGTAACAATCAGGGTAAAATTACAGTTAGACATCGCGGAGGCGGAAGCAGAAGAAAATACAGAATCATCGACTTCAAGAGAAGAAAAGATGATATCCCTGCAACTGTAGTTGCTATCGAATACGATCCGAACAGAACAGCAAATATCGCACTGATCTGCTACGCAGACGGTGAGAAAGCATACATCCTGGCACCAGAAGGACTGAAAGTCGGCGCTAAAGTTATGAACGGAGCTAACGCAGAAGTTAGACCTGGTAACTGCATGCCACTGTCAGAAATCCCGGTTGGTACTATGGTACACAATGTAGAACTTCATCCTGGAAAGGGCGGACAGCTGGTTCGTTCTGCTGGTAATGGAGCTCAGCTGATGGCAAAAGAAGGAAAATACGCAACCTTAAGACTGCCTTCAGGCGAAATGAGAATGGTTCCGATCAACTGCCGTGCATCTATCGGTGTTGTAGGAAACGGAGAGCACAACCTGGTAAATATCGGTAAAGCCGGAAGAAAACGTCACATGGGTATCCGCCCGACTGTACGTGGTTCCGTTATGAACCCGAATGACCATCCGCATGGTGGTGGTGAAGGAAAGACCGGTATCGGCCGTCCTGGTCCATGTACTCCATGGGGTAAACCTGCTCTGGGCCTGAAGACCAGAAAGAAAAACAAACAGTCCAATAAGTATATCGTAAGAAGAAGAGACGGTAAAACATTAGTGAAATAAGGAGGTTACGTAAATGGCTCGTTCATTGAAAAAAGGACCTTTTGCAGATCAGAGCTTACTTAAAAAAGTTGATGCTATGAATGCAGCAGGAGATAAATCAGTTATTAAAACCTGGTCACGTCGTTCCACAATCTTCCCATCTTTCGTAGGACACACAATCGCTGTCCATGATGGAAGAAAACATGTGCCGGTATATGTTACAGAAGATATGGTTGGACATAAACTGGGTGAGTTCGTTGCTACAAGAACTTACAGAGGACATGGAAAAGACGAGAAAAAATCAGGTGTTCGTAAATAAAGCGGTATAGCCCAATCTTGAAAGGAGGATTTTAGTCATGGCAAAAGGACATAGAAGCCAGATTAAAAGAGCAAGAAATGCTAATAAAGATACCAGACCATCTGCTAAGTTATCCTATGCAAGAATGTCCGTACAGAAAGCTTGTTATGTACTGGATGTAATTCGTGGAAAAGATGTGCAGACAGCACTGGGAATTCTGACATACAACCCACGTTACGCTTCAAGCGTAATCAAAAAATTACTGGAGTCTGCAATCGCAAATGCCGAGAACAACAACGGCATGAGCCTTGAAAATCTGTACGTTGCAGAGTGCTACGCAAACAAAGCACCTACAATGAAGAGAATCAGACCGAGAGCAAAGGGTAGTGCATACAGAATTGAGAAAAGAACAAGTCATATCTCTATCGTGTTAGATGAAAGATAATAAGGAGGGTAATCATGGGACAGAAAGTTAACCCACACGGCCTTAGAGTCGGTGTTATCAAAGACTGGGATTCCAAATGGTATGCAGAAAAAGACTTTGCTGATAACCTGGTGGAAGACTATAACATCAGAACATTTCTGAAAAAGAAACTGTACAGCGCAGGTGTTGCTAAGATCGAAATCGAAAGAGCTTCCGAGCGTGTAAAAGTTATTATTTATACAGCTAAACCGGGTGTTGTAATCGGTAAAGGTGGTTCTGAAATCGAGAAAGTAAAAAAAGAACTGCAGAAATATACAACAAAGAAACTGATTGTTGATATTAAAGAAGTTAAGAGACCAGACAAAGATGCTCAGCTGGTAGCAGAAAACATCGCACTGCAGCTGGAAAACCGTATTTCCTTCCGTCGTGCTATGAAATCTACAATGCAGAGAACAATGAAAGCCGGAGCAAAAGGAATCAAAACATCCGTATCCGGACGTCTTGGTGGAGCAGATATGGCTCGTACAGAGTTCTACAGCGAAGGAACTATTCCGCTTCAGACACTGAGAGCAGATATTGACTATGGCTTCGCAGAAGCTGATACAACTTACGGAAAAGTTGGTGTAAAAGCTTGGGTTTATAATGGCGAAGTTCTTCCAACCAAAGGAACTAAGGAAGGGAGCGATAAATAATTATGTTAATGCCTAAGAGAGTTAAACGTCGTAAACAATTCCGCGGATCCATGAGAGGAAAAGCATTAAGAGGAAATAAAATTAACTACGGTGAGTTCGGTCTTGTAGCAATGGATCCTTGCTGGATCAAATCCAACCAGATCGAGGCAGCCCGTGTTGCCATGACTCGTTATATCAAACGTGGTGGTAAAGTTTGGATCAAAATTTTCCCGGACAAACCAGTAACAGCAAAACCAGCAGAAACACGTATGGGTTCCGGTAAAGGTGCTCTGGAATACTGGGTAGCAGTTGTTAAGCCAGGTCGTGTAATGTTCGAGATCGCAGGTGTACCTGAGGAAACAGCTCGTGAAGCATTACGTCTTGCAATGCATAAGTTACCATGTAAATGTAAAATCGTTTCTCGTGCAGACTTAGAAGGCGGTGATAACAGTGAAAATTAAAAATTATGTAGAAGATTTAAAAGCGAAATCAGCTACAGAATTACAGGAAGAATTAGTAGCTGCTAAGAAGGAACTCTTTAACCTGAGATTCCAGAATGCAACCAATCAGCTGGACAATACAAGCAGAATCAAAGAGGTTCGTAGAAATATTGCCAGAATTCAGACCGTAATCGCTGAAAAGGCGAACGTACAGTAATCTAAGAAGGAGGCACTAAATCGTGGAAAGAAATCTTAGAAAAACACGTATTGGTAAAGTAGTCAGCAACAAGATGGATAAAACAATCGTAGTTGCTATCGAAGACCATGTTAAACATCCTCTTTACAAAAAAATCGTAAAGAGAACATATAAACTGAAAGCACATGATGAGCAGAATCAGTGCAGCATCGGTGATACCGTTAAAGTTATGGAAACCAGACCGCTGTCCAAAGACAAAAGATGGAGACTGGTTGAAATCGTTGAGAAAGTAAAATAATCGTTATCAGTTAATTCGTATAGGAGGAATACCAGCATGATTCAGCAGGAAAGTAGACTTAGAGTTGCTGATAACACAGGTGCAAAAGAGATTCTGTGTATCCGTGTTATGGGCGGTTCTACTAGAAGATATGCCAATATCGGTGATGTTATCGTTGCTTCCGTCAAAGATGCAACACCAGGCGGCGTTGTTAAAAAAGGCGATGTAGTTAAGGCCGTTGTTGTACGTACTGTAAAAGGTGTTCGTCGTAAAGATGGTTCTTATATCAAATTTGATGAGAATGCAGCTGTCATCATCAAAGATGACAAAACACCAAGGGGAACTCGTATCTTTGGACCAGTAGCAAGAGAGCTTCGTGAGAAACAGTTTATGAAAATTGTATCCCTGGCTCCAGAAGTATTATAAGGAGGTAACCTGATGGCAAGTTTAAAAATTAAAAAAGGTGACACCGTTAAGGTAATCGCCGGTAAAGATAAAGATAAAGAAGGAAAAGTTCTGTCTGTAAAAGACGGTAAAGTCATCGTTGAAGGTATCAACATGATCACAAAACATGCAAAACCTTCTATGGCTAACCAGCAGGGCGGAATCATCAACAAAGAAGCTCCGATCGATGCATCTAACGTAATGCTGATCCACAACGGAAAAGCTGTTCGTGTAGGCTTCAAAGTTGAAGATGGAAAAAAAGTTCGTGTTGCAAAAGGCAGCAACGAAGTAATCGACTAATTGAGAGAGGAGGCAATTGAAAGTGAGCAGACTGAAAGATACTTACAAAAATGAGATCGTAGATGCTATGACCAAGAAATTTGGTTATAAAAATATCATGGAAGTGCCAAAACTCGATAAGATCGTAATCAACATGGGTGTTGGCGAAGCCAAAGAAAATGCTAAAATTCTGGAAGCAGCTGTAAAAGATCTGGAAACAATTTCCGGACAGAAAGCAGTTCTGACAAGAGCAAAAAATTCCGTAGCTAACTTCAAAATCCGTGAAGGTATGCCAATCGGTTGTAAAGTTACCCTGAGAGGGGAAAAAATGTATGAGTTCGCTGATCGTCTGATCAACCTGGCTCTGCCTCGTGTACGTGACTTCCGTGGAGTTAATCCAAACGCATTTGACGGAAGAGGAAACTATGCACTGGGTATTAAAGAACAGCTGATTTTCCCGGAAATCGAGTATGATAAAGTTGATAAAGTAAGAGGTATGGACATCATCTTTGTTACAACAGCTAAGACTGATGAAGAAGCTCGTGAATTATTGACATTATTCAACATGCCGTTTTCAAAGTAAGAATAGGAGGGAAAATTCATGGCTAAGACAGCAATGAAAATCAAACAGCAGCGTAAACAGAAATTCTCCACAAGAGAATACAATCGTTGCAGAATCTGTGGTCGTCCACATGCTTACTTAAGAAAATACGGAATCTGCAGAATTTGCTTCCGTGAATTAGCATACAAAGGACAGATCCCGGGTGTTAAGAAAGCAAGCTGGTAAGAGTTGAAAGCGGATCGAAAGATCCGATGAAAGCCCACATCACTTGGCAAGGCCGAAAGGCTGCGCTAAAGTGAGAGGGTATTACACATACAAACAAGAACATGAAAAGTCTAAATAATTAGGAGGAAACTATCATGACAATGAGCGATCCGATTGCAGATATGCTTACAAGAATCCGTAACGCTAACACAGCAAAACATGCTACTGTAGACGTTCCGGCATCCAAAATCAAAGTTGCTATCGCAGACATTCTGGTTAAAGAAGGTTACGTGGCAAAATATGAAATCGTAGAAGATGGAAACTTCAAAAACATCCGTATTACTCTGAAATACGGTGCTGACAAAAACGAAAAGATCATCACTGGTCTGAAGAGAATTTCCAAACCAGGTCTTCGTATTTACGCTGGTAAAGACGAACTGCCAAGAGTACTGGGCGGACTGGGAATCGCAATTCTGTCTACAAACCAGGGTGTTATTACTGATAAAGAAGCCAGAAAGCTGCAGGTTGGCGGTGAAGTTCTGGCATTCGTTTGGTAAGATCGGTCACTTCGCGCAAGCAAAGGATATAGAAACTGAAAACAGAGGGGACTGAGCGTCCTCTCCGAAAATCTAAGTTAATAGGAGGAAAATGGTATGTCACGTATTGGAAGACTGCCTGTAGTTGTTCCGGCTGGTGTAACAGTTGAAGTTAAAGAGAACAATTGCGTTGTTGTAAAAGGTTCTAAAGGAACTCTGGAAAGAAATCTGCCTGTAGAAATGGACATCAAAGTAGAAGATGGACATGTGGTAGTAACAAGACCAAACGACTCAAAGAAAATGAAAGCTCTGCACGGTCTGACCAGAACTCTGATCCACAACATGGTTGTTGGTGTCAGCGAAGGATATGAAAAAGTTCTGGAAGTAAACGGTGTAGGTTACAGAGCTCAGAAACAGGGTAAGAAATTAGTTCTTTCCTTAGGATATTCTCACCCAGTTGAAATGGAAGATCCGGAAGGATTGGAAACAACTGTAGATGGCAACAAGATTACTGTAAAAGGTATCAGCAAAGAAAAAGTTGGCCAGTACGCAGCTGAAATCAGAGAAAAGAGAAGACCGGAACCTTACAAAGGTAAAGGTATCAAATATGCTGATGAAGTTATCAGACGTAAAGTTGGTAAAACTGGTAAGAAATAAATAAGGAGAGTGCAAAAATGATTAATAAAGTATCAAGAGCGAGTGTTCGTACTAAAAAGCATAGAAGAATGCGTCATCATATCGTTGGTACAGCTCAGAGACCTCGTCTGGCTGTATTCAGAAGTAATAACCATATGTATGCACAGATCATTGATGATACCGTTGGAAAAACATTAGTATCCGCTTCTACTCTTCAGAAAGACGTAAAAGCAGAACTGGAACAGACCAACACAGTAGCAGCAGCAGCTTACCTGGGAACTGTTATCGGTAAGAAAGCAGTTGAGGCAGGAATCGAAGAAGTTGTATTTGACAGAGGCGGTTTCGTATACCATGGTAAAGTAAAAGCATTAGCAGATGCAGCTAGAGAAGCTGGCCTGAAATTCTAGGAAAGAGAGGAGCGAAATACATGAGACATACAATCATTGATGCTAGTCAGTTAGAATTAGAAGAAAAAGTAGTCTCAATCAAACGTGTAACAAAAGTTGTTAAAGGTGGACGTACCATGCGTTTTACAGCTTTAGTAGTTGTTGGAGACGGCAACGGACATGTTGGTGCAGGACTTGGAAAAGCAGCTGAAATTCCGGAAGCTATCCGCAAAGGAAAAGAAGATGCTATCAAAAAATTAGTAACCGTAGCAAGAGATGAAAACAACAGTATCACACATGATTATGTTGGTAAATTCGGCAGCGCTGAACTTCTGATGAAGAGAGCCCCGGAAGGTACTGGTGTAATCGCTGGTGGTCCGGCTCGTGCGGTTATCGAGTTAGCAGGTATCAAAAACATCCGTACAAAATGTATGGGTTCCAGAAATAAACAGAACGTTGTACTTGCTACCATCGCAGGTTTAAGTCAGTTAAAGACTCCGGAAGAAGTAGCTAGACTTCGCGGTAAATCCGTAGAAGAGATCTTTGCTTAAGGAGGACTGGAAAATGTTAAAAATTACTTTAGTAAAATCTACAATCGGTGCAGTTCCAAAACACAAAAAAACAATTGAAGCTCTGGGACTGTCCAAAATGCACAAAACTGTTGAACTGCCGGATAATGCAGCAACAAGAGGTATGATCAAACAGGTTCAGCATTTAGTAAAAGTTGAAGAAGCGTAATTAGAATAGAAGGAGGTGCCACAATGGATTTATCTAATTTAAGACCTGCAGAAGGTTCCAGACAGAGTGATGACTTCCGTAGAGGCCGTGGACACGGTTCAGGAAATGGTAAAACAGCTGGTAAAGGACATAAAGGACAGAAAGCTCGTTCCGGAGCTCCAAGACCAGGTTTCGAAGGTGGTCAGATGCCTTTATACAGAAGACTTCCTAAGAGAGGTTTCAAGAACAGAAATACCAAAGAAATCGTTGGTATCAATGTAGAAGCTCTGAACAGATTTGAAGATGGAGCAGAAGTTACTATCGCAGCTCTGGTTGAGAGTGGTCTGGTTTCCAATCCGAAGGATGGTGTTAAGATTCTTGGTAACGGAGAACTGACAAAGAAACTGACTGTAAAAGTTACTGCAGTAAGCGAAGGCGCAAAAGCAAAAATTGAAGCAGCAGGTGGAACAGTAGCATAAGAGGTGAGCTTATATGTTAAAGACTCTTCAGAATGCATTTAAAGTGAAAGATGTCAGACATAGAATCTTTTATGTGTTAATGATGCTGGTAGTCATCCGAATTGGCTCCCAGCTCCCTGTTCCGGGAGTCGATGGAAGTTATTTCAAAACCTGGTTTGAAAGTCAGACGGGCGATGCATTTAACTTCCTCGACGCATTTACAGGCGGTTCATTTTCACAGATGTCTATCTTTGCACTTAGCATTACACCTTACATCACATCATCCATTATTATCCAGCTTCTTACAATCGCGATTCCAAAACTGGAAGAAATGCAGAGAGACGGAGAAGATGGCAGAAAGAAACTTGGTGCAATTACCCGTTATGTAACCATCGGATTATCCCTGTTTGAATCTATTGCCATGGCAATCGGATTCGGTAATAAAGGATTGATTCCGGACAATAGTTTTGTTAAAATGGTTGTAGTAGTTGTTGCATTAACAGCAGGTTCGGCGTTCTTAATGTGGGTTGGTGAACAGATCAATGAAAAAGGTGTTGGAAATGGTATTTCCATCGTACTTTTGATCAATATCGTATCTCGTATCCCGAGTGATATGACGACACTGTACGAAAGCTTCATGAAAGGAAAAATTATTGCAAAAGCACTCCTCTCCGGCGTTATTATAGCGGCGATTATTGTTGGGGTTGTAATTCTGGTAATTATCCTGAACGGAGCTGAGAGAAGAATTCCTGTTCAGTATTCCAAAAAGATGCAGGGCAGAAAAATGATGGGCGGACAGTCCAGCCATATTCCTTTAAAAGTAAATACGGCCGGCGTAATCCCGGTAATCTTTGCATCCTCTATTATGTCTTTCCCAAGTGTGATTGCTTCTTTCCTGGGCAAAACCGGTGGAACAGGTATTGGTGGCAAGATTCTGGCAGGTATGAACAGTAATAACTGGTTTGACCTGGAACATCCATGGTATTCGATTGGCCTGGTGGCTTATATCGTTATGGTAATCTTTTTCGCTTACTTCTATACATCAATTACTTTCAATCCATTGGAAGTAGCTGATAACATGAAAAAGCAGGGTGGTTTTATCCCGGGTATCCGTCCAGGAAAACCAACCGTAGATTATCTGACAAAGATGTTGAATTATATCATCTTTATTGGTGCAGCTGGGCTTACCATTGTAGCGGTTATCCCGTTCTTCTTTAATGGTGTATTCGGTGCGAATGTGTCATTCGGCGGAACTTCTATCATTATTATTGTAGGAGTTATCCTTGAGACACTGAAGCAGATTGAATCCATGATGCTGGTAAGAAACTACAAAGGTTTTTTAGATAACTAAAAGGTTGTGGCGTTTTACGCCACAGCCTTAAAGTGCTATTAAAGTAATTATTTAATTACGAAAAAAAGAAGGAGAGGGTACAAAGATGAAAGTAATTATGTTGGGTGCACCTGGTGCCGGTAAAGGCACACAGGCAAAAAAAATTGCGGAAAAATATGAGATTCCGCACATCTCCACAGGAGATATTTTCCGGGCGAATATCAAAAACGGTACAGAACTTGGAAATAAAGCAAAAAGTTATATGGATCAGGGACATCTGGTTCCTGATGAGCTGACCTGTGATCTGGTCGTTGATCGAATCAATCAGGCAGACTGTAAAAACGGCTATGTATTGGATGGTTTTCCAAGAACCATTCCGCAGGCGGAGGCTTTAAAAGCTGCGCTGGAGAAAATGGGTGAAACTATTGATTATGCAATCAACGTTGAAGTTCCGGATGAGAACATCGTAAACCGAATGGGTGGACGTCGTGCCTGCCCTGGATGCGGATGCACTTACCACATCAAACATAATCCTCCGAAAGTGGAAGATATCTGTGATGTATGTGGTGCAAAACTGGTGCTGCGTGACGATGACAAACCCGAGACTGTTACGAAACGTCTGAGTGTATATCATGAACAAACCAAGCCTTTGATCGACTTCTACAAAAAAGAAGGCGTATTAAGAGAAGTCGACGGAACACAGGATCTGAATGATGTGTTCCAGGCTATCACTGAAATCTTAGGAGCGTAAAACATGTCAGTATCAATAAAGACTGCCAGGGAAATTGAATTAATGAGGGAATCCTGCCATTTGCTTGAGAAAGTTCATGACGAACTTGCAAAAGCAATCAGACCGGGGATTTCAACCTGGGAAATCGATCATTTGGGTGAAGAAATGATCCGAAGTTTCGGATGCACCCCGAATTTCCTTCATTACAATGGATATCCTGCATCCATCTGTGTATCTGTAAATGATGAGGTTGTACATGGAATCCCGAGTAAGAAGAGAATTCTTCGAGAAGGAGACATTGTCAGCCTGGATGCCGGACTCATCTACAAAGGTTATCATTCGGATGCTGCCCGTACCCATGCAGTTGGGGAGATCAGCCCTGAAGCTCAGAAACTGATTGATGTAACCCGTCAGAGTTTCTTTGAAGGAATCAAAATGGCAAAAGCAGGAAATCATCTGTATGATATTTCCGCTGCGATCGGCAATTATGCAGAAAGTTTTGGATACGGTGTGGTCAGAGATCTGGTTGGTCATGGAATCGGAACCAGCCTTCATGAAGATCCGCAGATTCCGAACTTTGCACAGAAGCGGAGAGGAATCCGTCTGGTGCCTGGTATGACACTTGCTATTGAACCTATGATCACCATGGGCAGACCGGAAGTCTGCTGGCTGGATGATGACTGGACGGTTGTGACTGAAGATGAATCACTGGCCGCTCACTATGAGAATACGATTCTCATCACTGAGGGCGAACCTGAAATCCTGACCTTTACGAAATAGAGGTGCCCGGATGGAAGGATATGGTGTTGGCATGATGGCCAGATCCCTTGCCGGTCATGATAAGGGAAAGGTCTATATGGTTCTGGATGTGAAAGAGCCTTTTGTGTATCTGGTGGACGGGAAGATCCGTACACTGGATCATCCGAAAAAGAAAAGGATCAAACATGTTCAGGTGGATCGGCATATTCCGGAATGGATTCAGAATGTGATCCGGGAAGGAAGAGATCTTCAGGATTCGGATGTCATCCGTGGAAGAAGAGAATACGGCGAAAAGTAAAACAGGAGGGAATGCAATGTCTAAGGCAGATGTTATTGAAGTAGAAGGTACTGTCCTTGAAAAATTGCCAAATGCAATGTTCAAGGTTGAGCTGGAAAATAAACATGTGGTATTGGCACATATCAGTGGTAAGCTGAGAATGAATTTTATTCGTATCTTACCGGGAGATAAGGTTACTATGGAACTTTCTCCGTATGATTTGTCTAAGGGTAGAATTATCTGGAGAGATAAATAAAGAATAGTTATCCCGAAGGGTACGCACCAGCCGGATACTTTCCTCCGTAAGCAACGTGGGCAGGGTAACTTTGAGCTAGCCACCAACTACGACTAAGACTCTCGCGAGAGCGCTCGAGCCTAAGTCTGCGTAGGTGTCGGATCTCAAAGCTTACCCTAGGCGCCCACAAAGTGTTGCTGACGGAGGAAAGTATCCGGCTGGTGCTGGTTTTGGGATAACGGAGAGAAAGGCTGAAAAAGCAGGAAAAAAATTGAAAAAATGGCTTGCTTTTTTGAAAAGAGAATGCTATACTGTAAGACGAACTTTTGTGAATGCGTTCTTTTTTTGTGCGCAAAAAACAGGGTTCTTCCACCATGAGCAGGCGCAAGAATGCGTCTTAGCTAAGAAGGAGAAAGGAGGATTCACATGAAAGTAAGATCATCTGTTAAACCGATCTGCGAGAAATGCAAGATCATCAAAAGAAAAGGTAGTATCAGAGTAATCTGCGAGAATCCAAAACACAAACAGAGACAGGGCTAATCCGTCAATTAGATCTGACTGTTTGGAAGCGAGAGCTTCAAAATTAAGTGCGGCTGCAGTAGGACACATCTGGATGTGTTGTACTGTTTAGATATTATAATGAGAGTGCTCCGGAGTGGTGTACCGGAGAGCCTCCGGCGGATGAACGCCGTAGAGAGCGTTGCATCCCTTATAATATTGCTTAATACCGGCTAAGCCGGAAAGGTCATGGAGACATGGCTGGATGCTTCACATACCGGCATCCCAATTAGGAAAATATTAATATGACCGGATAGGACACACATTTCAGACATATGGAGACATATGGGCTGCCCCGACTGGTCAAGTAGAAGATGGAGGAAAATTACATGGCACGTATTGCTGGTGTAGACTTACCAAGAGAAAAACGTATTGAAATCGGATTAACTTATATCTACGGAATCGGTAGAACAAGCGCTACCCGTATTCTGGAAGCAGCTAATGTAGATCCGAACACCCGTGTTAGAGATATCACGGACGAAGAAGTAAAAAGAATCAGTGCTATAATCGATGAGACTCAGACTGTAGAAGGTGATCTGAGAAGAGAGATCGCTATGAACATCAAACGTCTGCAGGAGATCGGATGCTACAGAGGTATCCGTCACAGAAAGAGCCTGCCTGTTCGTGGTCAGAAAACAAAGACCAACGCAAGAACAAGAAAAGGTCCTAAGAGAACTGTAGCAAACAAGAAGAAATAATTCGTGGCAACCAGTAACATAGAATAGAAGAAAGTGTAGGTTAGTTTTTAAAATGGCTAAAGTGACAAAGAAAACGACAAAACGTCGTGTAAAGAAAAACGTTGAACGCGGACAGGCACATATCCAGTCATCTTTCAATAACACAATCGTTACTCTGACAGATGCTGAAGGAAATGCTTTATCATGGGCAAGTGCCGGTGGTCTGGGATTTAGAGGTTCAAGAAAATCTACTCCTTATGCAGCTCAGGTAGCAGCAGAAACAGCTACTAAAGCAGCGTTAATTCATGGTCTGAAAACTGTTGATGTATTCGTAAAAGGACCGGGATCAGGAAGAGAAGCAGCAATCCGTGCTCTTTCCGCATGCGGACTTGATGTAGTAAGTATCAAAGACGTAACTCCGGTACCACACAATGGTTGCCGTCCACCAAAACGTAGAAGAGTCTAATTAGGAGGTCAGTAGATTATGGCAGTAAATAGAGTACCAGTTCTGAAAAGATGTAGATCCCTGGGTCTGGATCCTATCTATTTAGGAATTGACAAAAAATCCACAAGACAGTTAAAAAGAGCAAACCGTAAAATGTCTGAGTACGGTCTGCAGCTGAGAGAAAAACAGAAAGCAAAATTCATCTATGGTGTTCTGGAAAAACCTTTCCGTAACTACTACAAGAAAGCTGACCAGATGCCTGGTATGACAGGTAGTAACCTGATGGCCATGCTGGAAATGAGACTGGACAACGTAATCTTCCGTCTGGGATTCGCAAGAACCAGAAGAGAAGCTCGTCAGATCGTTGACCACAAACATGTACTGGTAAACGGCAAACAGGTAAACATTCCGTCTTACCTGGTAAAAGCCGGAGATCAGATTGAGATCAAAGAAGCTAAAAAATCTTCTCAGAGATATAAAGACATTCTGGAAGTGACCGGTGGAAGACTGGTTCCGGAATGGCTGGATGTTGATCAGGAAGCATTAAAAGGAACTGTTAAAGAAGTTCCTGCAAGAGATGCAATTGACGTACCTGTAAACGAAATGCTTATCGTCGAGTTGTATTCTAAATAATTGTGAGTTGTGGCTCACCGTTTACGTGTGGGCCATTTCCCATATGTTACCCTCAGTGAAAATAATTATCCCAATAAGGAGGGCCTGGTATGTTTGATTTTAACAAACCAAAAATTGAGATTACAGAAATTTCCGATGATAAAAAATATGGCCGCTTTGTAGTAGAACCGTTGGAGCGTGGCTATGGTATTACTCTGGGTAACTCCCTGAGAAGAATCATGTTGTCCTCTCTGCCGGGTGCTGCAGTCAGCCAGGTAAAAATCGAAGGCGTTCTGCATGAGTTCAGTTCCATCCCGGGTGTAAAAGAGGATGTAACCGAAATCATCATGAATCTGAAGAGCCTTGCGATCAAGAACACAAGCGAAAGCAATGATCCGAAGATCGCATACATCGAGTTCGAAGGCGAAGGCGTGGTAAGAGCATCTGATATCCAGGTTGACCAGGATATCGAGATCATGAATCCAAACCAGGTAATCGCTACATTAAACGGCGGACCAGACAGCAAGCTGTATATGGAACTGACCATTACAAAAGGTCGTGGTTACGTCAGTGCAGATAAAGGAAAAACAGATGATATGCCGATCGGCGTATTAGCTGTAGATGCAATCTATACACCGGTAGAGCGTGTAAACCTGACAGTTCAGAACACTCGTGTCGGCCAGATCACTGACTACGATAAACTGACACTGGATGTTTATACAAAGGGAACTCTGGATCCGGATGAAGCAGTCAGCCTGGCTGCAAAAGTATTGAGCGAGCATCTGAAACTGTTCATTGACCTCTCCGAAAATGCAAAGACTGCAGAAGTCATGATTGAAAAAGAGGACAATGAAAAAGAGAAAGTTCTGGAAATGAACATTGACGAGCTGGAGCTGTCCGTTCGTTCCTACAACTGTCTGAAGAGAGCCGGTATCAATACCGTTGAAGAACTTTGCAACAGAACTTCTGAAGATATGATGAAAGTCCGTAACCTGGGACGTAAATCTCTGGAAGAAGTACTTGCAAAATTAAAAGAACTGGGATTACAGTTAAATCCTGGTGAAGAATAAGAAGCAGCTTGTTTGCTGCAACTGCCGGTAACTGGCCGGTAGGGTAAAGGAATATTTGTAGAAGATAAAGCAGTCCGTCAGTAAGACCAAAGAAGCATGACCGGCTGTTCCACAAATGGAGGAAAATAAAATGGCAGGATATAGAAAACTGAGCAGAACATCTGCACAGAGAAAAGCGTTAATCAGAAACCAGGTAACAAATCTGTTATATCATGGTAAAATCGTTACTACAGAAGCAAAAGCAAAAGAAATCCGCAAAGTTGCTGAAGGCCTGATCGCTCTGGCTGTAAAAGAAAAAGACAACTTTGAAACAGTAACTGTTACAGCTAAAGTTGCTCGTAAAGATGCTGATGGCAAAAGAGTAAAAGAAGTTGTAGACGGAAAGAAAGTAACTGTTTACGATGAAGTACAGAAAGAAATCAAGAAAGACGCTCCTTCCAGACTGCATGCAAGACGCCAGATGATGAAAGTATTCTATCCGGTAAAAGCTGTTCCGACAGAAGCTGCTGGAAGAAAGAAAAACACAAAAGACGTTGACATGGCAGACAAAATGTTCAACGAAATCGCACCAAAATATGCTGACCGTAACGGTGGTTACACAAGAATCATCAAAATCGGACCGCGTAAAGGTGACGCAGCTATGGAAGTAGTTCTGGAGCTGGTATAATTTCAGAGTGTTCAAACGATAATTAACAGGACACCGATCTGTGGAAACATAGATCGGTGTCTTTTTTGCTGCGTTGCATAGACTGTTTACGCTCTGTCCAGTATTTTTTTGCATCTTTTTACATATAAAAATCAACAAATTACCATATAAAATTATCAGGTTAACAGGTATGATAGAGACATCAAAGATTCTGAAAATGCATCCAGGACAGCTGAGATTTTACAAAAATACATCATATCAGCGAAGGAAGGGATGAATGACAGAAGAGATAACGGATTATAAGAAAGGATGGATAACAAAATGAACAAACCAATCGCACTGACCCCTCCGATGGGCTGGAATTCCTGGAATACCTTTACCTGGGATATCAATGAAAAAATGATCTGTGAGATGGCAGATCGCATGGTAGAAGACGGATATCTGGAGGCCGGATACGAATATCTGGTCATCGATGACTGCTGGAGCCTGAAACAGCGTGATGCGGACGGTAATCTCGTTCCGGATCCGGAAAAATTCCCGCATGGAATGAAGTGGGTCAGTGATTATGTACATGGAAAAGGACTCAAATTCGGCATGTATTCCTGTGCAGGAACCCATACCTGCGCCGGCTATCCGGGCAGTTTTGAACATGAATTCCAGGATGCGAAGAAATTTGCAGAGTGGGGCGTGGATTATCTGAAATACGACTACTGCTTCAAGCCACGGCAGATTCCGGGTGAAATCCTGTATAAGCGCATGAGCCTTGCTTTAAAGAATTGTGGCAGAGAAATCCTGTTTGCTGCATGTAACTGGGGAACTGACGGAGTCTACGACTGGATCCGGTCTTCCGGAGCGCATACCTATCGTTCTACCGGGGATATTCAGGATAACTGGGAATCCATTACAAATCTGGCAATCTCTCAGATGGGAAAAGAGCCCTATACCGGCAATTTCTGCCACAACGATATGGACATGCTGGTTGTAGGAATGCACGGTGCCAGCAATGACGGATTTATCGGAAGTAAGATCGGTGGCTGTACCGATCAGGAATATCTGACACATTTTGCCCTGTGGGCGATCATGGGATCCCCGCTGATCATGGGCTGTGATCTGCGAAAAGCATCCGAAGAGACAAAGAAAACCCTGTTAAACAAAGATCTGATTGCTATCAATCAGGACCTGGAAGCACGCGGGGCTTATGTGATCAAACCACTTCCGGATGTTTATAACGAGAATGAAGCATTTATTCTGGTAAAACCTCTGACAGATGGAGATCTTGCGATCGGTATCTTTAATTTCAGTGATACACAGAGGGAACTGTCTCTGGAATTCTGGGATATGGGTATTCCATATGCTGCCGGAGTATCCCTGTCTCTGCACGACTGCATCACAGGGGAAGAACTGGGCGAATTTACCGAGCGATTTGCACCGGTTGTACCATCTCATGGCTGTGTGGTTGTGCGCGCGCATTGTAGAAAAGTAGAAGAACAGTGCTGAATAATTAGGAAAATAAAGAGAAAGTTGTGGAAAAGTAAATGGATTGCAGAAAATGCGGTGCACATCTCACCACAGATGAGAAAGCCATCTATATGAAACTGGTATCGCGAAATGCTTCGAGTTTTCTGTGCATGGACTGTCTGGCGGAAGCGTTACACTGCGAACGAAAAGCGATTGAAGAGCGCATCCGATATTATCGGGAATCTGGCAATTGTGTGCTGTTTCGATAAACAAAGCCCCTCTTTACCGTGAAAAGTATAATTCCGGTGAAGAGGGCTTTTGTGTTTTCGCGAGCAACGAGCCAAAATTCATGCTTACATGAGACCTTTGCGACTGACACGATATCAAGTAGAATTCGTGAAGTGTGTTTTATCTCGTTATGCAGGTAAAAAGCAAAGTTTTACTATGGGGCAGTCCGATATTGTGTTTGTTGACAGTAACTCAACAACTGTTTTATAATGCAGACAGAAAAGATCGGAAAAAGGAGACGGCATGGAACGGACAAAGATAGAGCAGTTATTTGAAAATTATTCTTTCTGGAGACATCTTTCGGAGGAGGAAAAGAAGATGCTTCAGGAACAGATTCGATGGTGTACCTACGAAGAAGGGCAGATGGTCACGGACACAGGAAGAGACTGTCTGGGGATTTTTCTGGTATGTGATGGTATCCTGCGTGCCAATCTGGTATCGGAAGCCGGAAAAGAAGCTACTGTATGCCGGATACATCCGGGAGAACTCTGTGTGATTTCGGCATCCTGCCTGCTTCCGGCCCTACCTTTTGATATTCAGATCGATGCTGAGACGGACAGTGAAGTATATCTGCTTCCGACGGGTATCCTGCGACAGATCATGGAAAAGAATATCTATCTGGAGAACTTTATCTATAAAAAGATCAATGAGAGTTTTTCTGATATTATCGCCGCGATACAGAAAATTCTGTTTGCCAGTCTGGAGCAGCGTCTGGTCGGATTTCTTCTGGATGAGGCGGCCGGAGAAAAAGACGGAAAGATTTATATGACGCAGGAGCAGATTGCAAGAGCTATTGGAAGTGCCAGAGAAGCAGTTAGCAGAACACTGAAAGGTCTGGTAAAAGGTGGCTGTGTGGAGTTGTTCCGCGGTGGCGTCCGTGTGGTCGATCGGAAAGAATTATATAAAAAAATATAAGAAGAAAATATGCACGATTTTTTGAAAAAAAGTGATCGAGCAACAGGGAAGAGAGATTGTGTCAGAACAGGGAAAAGAAGAGGTCAATCTGGTGTGCTATCATGTGTATGAACCGGGCGATCAGATTCTTCTGGAGGCTGTAACAGCAGAAAATCCCCCGGTATCGGACGACATTCCGCTTACCGGGGGATTTTTCTGTAGTGATCTGTTTATTTCTCCAGCAGTTTCAGAATATTTTCCTTACTGTCCACGCCGACGCTGGTAGCTGTCAGCTC
This sequence comes from Oliverpabstia sp., assembly GCF_022785585.1. Lineage (NCBI taxonomy): Bacteria > Bacillati > Bacillota > Clostridia > Lachnospirales > Lachnospiraceae > Oliverpabstia > Oliverpabstia sp. Next base: position 68,435 of record NZ_JALFPR010000107.1, read on the forward strand.
GCCGTTTTTAAATACCAGAACGGTAGGAATGCTCATCACGCGGTACTTTCTTGCCAGATCCGGGTTTTCGTCTACGTTGACTTTGCCTACTTTGATTTTGCCTTCATTTTCCGAAGCAATCTCTTCGATCACGGGGGCAAGCATACGGCACGGCATGCACCAGGTAGCCCAGAAATCAACCAGCACCGGCACATCGGAGCCGAGCACTTCTGCTTCAAAATTGTCTGTTGTAAATGTATATTCCATAGTACTATGACCTCCTGTATTTTTATGATAATAGGATACCACATCTGCCGGGAAAGATTCTGTGATTAAGTCACAAACACAAATCTGAAGAAAATATGACGGTATTTTCGTGAATTTTCTGTAAAATTTTAGAAATCAAACTGATTACAAAAGACAAAAGGCGTGGTATAATGAGCCCAAACGGGCAGACAGGGAAATGTCTGTGAAAAAGAGGGTTTATCGTGGGAAAACTGTAAGAAAGAATGAAGAGATGAGGTGTACTATGAAAGGAAGAATGCTGTTTATCTTCAATCCGCGATCCGGAAAAGGGCAGATCCGCAACAAACTGATGGACATCATCGATGTTTTTGTCAAGGGCGGCTATGAAGTAGTGGTGCATCCGACCCAGGGGGCGAAGGATGCGGAAAAAATGGCAAAGAGCATGGCTGAAGAGGTCGATCTGATCGTGTGCAGCGGCGGAGACGGAACTCTTGATGAAGTGGTTACCGGTCTGATGGAAATCGGTGCGAATGTACCACTCGGTTATATTCCGGCGGGAAGTACAAACGATTTTGCAAGCAGCCTCGAGATCCCGCGGGATATGGTGAAAGCAGCGCAGGATATCGTGGACGGCCATCTGTTTTCTGTGGATGTGGGAAGCTTTAATGAAGATAATTTTATCTATGTGGCAGCTTTCGGCATGTTTACTGATGTTTCGTATGAAACAAGCCAGGATCTGAAAAATATTCTGGGACATCTTGCCTATGTGATGGAAGGCGCAAAGAGAATCTTTGATGTAAAGACCTACCATCTGTGTGTGGAAGCCAACGGAGAAGTCCATGAGGGCGATTATATCTATGGAATGATCACAAATTCCCATTCCATAGGAGGATTTCGTAATCTGGTGGGAAACGATGTGGAGATGGATGACGGTCTGTTTGAAGTTACACTGATCAAAAAACCGAAAAATCCGCTGGAATTAAATGAGATCATTGCCGCATTGATCAATGCGTACGATGACACGGATATGATCGATGCATTTAAGGCGAACAGCCTGTATATCCACGGAGATGAAGCGATTTCCTGGACGCTTGACGGTGAATTCGGCGGCGAGCATAAAGAGGTAAGAATAAAAAACAGAAAGCAGGCGCTTGATATTCTTATCAACTCTTGAATTTCAGAAGTTGATGGGTTATAATATACAAGAAATTAAAACGTGAACGTAGGAGGTTTGATTATGTTAGTATCAGCTACAGAAATGTTAAAAAAAGCAAAAGCAGGTCACTATGCAGTAGGACAGTTCAACATCAACAATCTTGAGTGGACAAAAGCGATTCTGCAGACTGCACAGGAATGTAATTCTCCAGTAATCCTTGGTGTATCCGAAGGTGCCGGAAAATATATGACAGGTTATAAAACTGTTGTAGGAATGGTTAACGGAATGCTGGAAGAGCTGAATATCACTGTTCCGGTTGCTCTGCATCTGGATCACGGCAGCTATGAAGGATGCCTGAAATGTGTAGAAGCAGGTTTCTCTTCTATCATGTTCGACGGTTCTCATTACCCAATCGAAGAGAACGTTGCAAAAACAAAAGAACTGGTTAAGATCGTTGCAGAACACGGAATGTCTCTGGAAGCAGAGGTTGGTTCCATCGGTGGTGAAGAAGACGGCGTTATCGGTGCCGGCGAGTGTGCAGATCCGAAGGAATGTAAAATGATCGCAGATCTGGGTGTTGATTTCCTGGCAGCAGGTATCGGTAACATCCACGGAAAATATCCGGCAAACTGGAAAGGTCTGAGTTTTGAAACTCTGGCAGCAGTTCAGGAACTGACAGGAGAACTGCCTCTGGTACTGCACGGTGGTACAGGTATCCCGGCTGATCAGATCAAAAAAGCAATCGACCTGGGCGTATCCAAAATCAACGTAAATACAGAGTGCCAGCTGGCATTTGCTGATGCTACACGTAAATACATCGAAGCTGGAAAAGACCTGGAAGGTAAAGGCTTTGACCCAAGAAAACTTCTGGCTCCGGGAGCAGAAGCAATCAAAGCTACTGTAAAAGAAAAAATGGAACTGTTCGGTTCTGTAAACAAAGCTTGAGAAATCTAATCAAAATTGGTCGGTCAGACCAGCTTTGATATACATGGCAACAAGTAGGCAGTCTGCTTATCAAAAAAGTGGACTGCCTTTTTTGAAGCCAGCAGTCGATGGGCCATGGCGGAGAACATGGCAGCGGAAAACATGGAGATGGAAATCGTGGTAAGACGGAAAGGATAGGAAAAATGAGTGAGTATGTAAACGTGGTTGAGATTTTCGGAGAAAATGTATTTAACGATGCGGTCATGCAGGCCCGCCTGCCTAAAAAAGTGTACAAAGAACTGAAACAGACGATGGAAGAGGGAAAAGAACTGACGTTGGAGATTGCTGATGTGGTCGCTCATGAGATGAAAGAATGGGCGATTGAAAAAGGCGCTACCCATTACAGTCACTGGTTCCAGCCTCTGACGGGTGTAACTGCAGAAAAGCACGATGCATTTATCACAGCACCGAAAGCAGACGGAAAGGTACTGATGAGCTTTTCAGGAAAAGAGCTGATCAAGGGTGAACCGGATGCATCTTCTTTCCCGTCCGGTGGTCTGCGTGCGACTTTTGAGGCAAGAGGATATACAGCATGGGATTGTACTTCACCGGCGTTTGTGCGCCAGGATGCTGCAGGTGCAACCCTTTGCATCCCAACAGCATTCTGTTCATATACAGGAGAAGCACTGGATCAGAAAACTCCACTGCTTCGCTCCATGGAGGCCATCAACAAAGAAGCCCTTCGTCTGATCCGATTGTTTGGCAATACTACTTCCAAAAAAGTGACCCCATCTGTTGGTGCGGAACAGGAGTATTTCCTGGTAGATGCGGCAAAATTTATGAAGAGAAAAGATCTGATTTATACCGGAAGAACCCTGTTCGGCGCGATGCCTCCAAAAGGTCAGGAGCTGGATGATCATTACTTCGGAACCATCCGTCAGAAGATCGCCGGTTACATGAAAGATGTCAACGAAGAGCTGTGGAAACTGGGTGTATCTTCAAAGACCCAGCACAATGAAGTTGCGCCGGCACAGCACGAACTTGCTCCGATCTACGCACCGGCAAACATCGCCGTAGACCACAACCAGATCATCATGCAGACTCTGAAACGTGTGGCAAGAAGACACGGTCTCAAATGCATCCTGCATGAAAAACCATTTGCAGGTGTTAACGGATCCGGAAAACACGATAACTGGTCTCTGGTTACCGATGATGGTATCAATCTGTTAGAGCCGGGAAAAACACCGCATGAGAACGTACAGTTCCTTCTGGTACTGAGCTGTATCCTGAAAGCTGTAGACCGTCATGCAGATCTGTTGCGCGAATCCGCATCCGATGTCGGTAACGATCACCGTCTGGGCGCAAACGAGGCTCCGCCGGCTATCATCTCCATCTATCTGGGCGAACAGCTGGAAGATGTGGTAGAACAGCTGGTAAGCACCGGTACTGCAGATCACAGCTTAAAAGGCGGCCGTCTGATGACCGGTGTGCGTACCCTGCCGGATCTGGCAAAAGATGCTACCGACAGAAACCGCACCTCACCATTTGCTTTTACCGGAAACAAATTTGAGTTCCGTATGGTAGGTTCCCAGGATTCTGTGGCAGCACCGAATATCGTTTTGAATACCATCGTGGCAGAAGCTTTCCAGGAAGCCTGCGAGATTCTGGAAAATGCGGAAGATTTCGATGTGGCAGTTCATGATCTGATCAAGACAAACTGCGCAGAACATCAGAGAATCATCTTCAACGGAAACGGATACTCCGATGCATGGGTAGAAGAAGCAAAACGCCGTGGTCTGCCAAACATCCGCTCCATGGTAGATGCCATTCCAGCGCTGACCACAGAGAAATCCATCGCCATGTTCGAACACTTCCATGTATTTACAAAGACAGAACTGGAGTCCCGTACCGAAGTCAAATACGAGACTTACGCAAAAGAAATCAACGTGGAAGCAAGAGCCATGATCGACATTGCCGCAAAACAGATCATCCCTGCCGTGATCAAATACGCAAAGCATCTGGCTGATGCCATTATCTCCATCCAGACCATCCCGGGTATGGACGTGAGCGTGGAGACCGAACTTCTGAAAGAAACCACAAAACTCCTGAGAGAAAGCCAGACAGCCCTCAAGACCCTCAAGGAAAAAACGGAAGCTGCATCCCTGATCGAAAACAACGAGCGCCAGGCAAGATACTACCACGATGAAGTAAACACCGCCATGGAAGCTCTGCGCAAACCAATCGACCAGCTGGAAATGATCGTAGACAAAGAAATGTGGCCAATGCCATCCTACGGCGACCTGATGTTCGAAGTCTAAACAAAAAATCAAACCAATTATATAAAAATAAATGCCCGCAAGTGGAAAAATCCCCTTCCACTTACGGGCATTCTTACGTAGAACATAAAATCTGTCAGTGTATGAAAATGGCAACACTATGAGGAGAGGAAACAATCACTCCAAAATACGTAAATCAGTTACTCATTTAAATCCATAATATTATGGAAAAAACGTATAACATACGACAACGTCATCCCTCCCAGTTGTCAATACCCAGCCGACAGAGGGCACACAGCCAGGGGCAGGGAACACTTTGTGGGCGTTTAGGGCAAGCTTTGAGATCCGACGCCTACGCAGACTTTCGCGAGGGTCAGCCGACCCTCGTGAATCATAGTCGGAGTTGGCGGCTAGCTCAAAGTTGCCCTGCCCACGTTCCCTGCCCCTGGCTGTGTGCCCTCTGTCGGCGTCCGCATATTCACAACTCATTTCCTCCATAAAAAGGAGGGTGCCAGCTACCTCCTTCCAAAGGTACCTGGCACAATTATGAAAAAGTGTTATCAAAAGTAATTCGCTTGTATCTTTCTTTTGATTTGTTATAATGTATTATATGCAACAGAAATGAAAAAATAATGATGCAAAAGTGAATGTATTTTGAAAGAAAAATGAACAAATAGTGAATAAAGGAGAAAAAACAACGATGGATGTACGAACATATCTTGAACAACAGCAAGTTCATCCCCAATTGATCCGCGCAGTAGAAGAATTCAGAAATCAGTACCCGGTAGAAGAAAAAGTAAAATACCGGGTAAGCGATCCTATGATGCCTTTCTATGGAACCGAGATTCTGGAGATGGGAATTGCCGCATTGCTGCAGAAAGAAAACCTGTTACTTTCCGGTTCCAAAGCCACCGGAAAAAATGTTCTGGCGGAAAATCTGGCATGGATCTTCCAAAGACCCACTTATAACATTTCCTTCCATGTCAACACAGGAAGCGGTGATCTGATAGGAACGGATACCTTTGAAGATAATCAGGTCAAACTGCGAAAAGGAAGCATCTATCAATGTGCGGAATACGGTGGATTTGGCATACTGGATGAAATCAATATGGCAAAAAACGATGCGGTATCTGTGCTGCATGCAACTCTGGACTATCGAAGAAGTATCGATGTGCCGGGATATGACAAAATTGAGCTGCATCCCGCGGCACGTTTTATCGGAACGATGAACTACGGCTATGCGGGGACCAAGGAACTGAACGAAGCGCTGGTATCCCGTTTTCTGGTGATTCAGATGCCGGACCAGAACGAAGAAACCCTGGAAAAAATATTTACCACTTCATTCCCGGAGGGAAAACCGGAAGCCATCGAACAGTTTATCGGACTTTTTCTGGATCTGCAAAAAAAGGCGGAGAACGGAGAAATATCCACAAAAGCTCTGGATCTTCGAGGAATCCTTGCTTCGTTGCGGGCGATCCGCCAGGGACTGAAACCGTCTCTGGCTGTGAGGATGGGTGTGATCAATAAGTGTTTTGACGGATTTGAAAAAGAGATTGTAGAAGATGTGGTCATGACCAGAATTCCGGAAGAATGGACCGCAGCGCAGGTGTTTTAGATGAACAGAGAGGAACTGGAAGAAAGACAGTTAGAGATTGCAAACAGGATGAAAAACATCATCTGGACCGTGTGCGGCGATTACACGCTTGAGGCGAAGCCGGATGTGGAAGCCTTTTTGAAATCAAAATATATTGCCCTGTATGACGGGATCAAACAGGGAGCCTTTGCAAAATATTTTGAAAAAGAAAAGCTCAGTATGTATCTGGTAAAAAAAGTCTATCTGGGTGCCCGTGAGGATGCGCTGGTGGCAATCGCGCAGCTGTGTATGGAAAAAGCGGTGGGAGACCGGATCGCCCGGGAGCGAAAAGGTGTGTCTTCGATTCAGAAAAAAGCATATGAATATGTGCTGGATCACGAGATGGATACGATGGTGAAATCAGAGTTCGGGCGGCTGCAGCTGGCGATGATGCGGCAGGTACTGACCGGGGAAAGGCGGTGTGAAGAGAAGATCCGGAAACAGCTGGACCGGATCGAACCGCTGGAGAAGGCAGCTGATACGCTGGAAGTGATCCGCACGATCGACGACTGCTATAATGCCTGGGTAGATCCTGGATTCGAACAGATACACGGTGATCTGTCCAAAGTGCTTGCTGTCACAGTGGAAGAACTGATGGAATACAGCTGGCAGGATTTTCTGACAGAAGATATGTATGAAGAAAACTTTGAAGCCTACCTGGAACAGATGAGCCAGCAGATGACTGCCACAGGACAGAATCACGCAGAAGAAAAAAAAGACGAGAAAGAAAGTTCCAAGAAGAGAAAGATCGTCCGGGTATCAGAAGAAGATCTGAAAAAAGTATATACGTATATTGAGCTGAATTTCGGGAAAACCTATCTGTCGCCGCTGGAAGAAAAAAAGATTAATTTTCAGTTATGCCGCGGTATCCATGCAGACTGTGGACTGTATTTTACGGATGGAATTCTGGCCAATCCGGTGAAGAAAAATTATCAGCTGGAGTATGCAAAAAAACAACAGGGGAAAAATAAATACGCTTATTATGACAATCACCGGACGGTAAAACAGAATATTGTGATTCTTTCCGGAATCCTGAAAAAAGCTATGGCCATGCGACAGGAAGAGATAACAATCCTTTCCGACAGGGGAAAGATCTGCCCGGAAAGACTCTGGAAGATTGGGAGGAGCCGGGATGCCAAACTGTTTTCCCAGATCTGTCCGGCAGACGGAAGCACCTTTGTGGTGGATGTTTTGATCGATGCCAGCGGTTCCCAGAGGGTGCGGCAGGAACAGGTGGCACTGCAGGCATATATCATCATGCAGGCTTTGAGCAGCGTGCATATCCCGCATCGTGTGATGAGCTTTTGTACCTTCTGGGATCATACGATCCTGCAGCGATACCGGGAATATGATGAAGATGCATCGGCAAATGAAAAGATTTTTAATTTTACCACATCTTCCAATAACCGGGATGGACTGGCCATCCGGGCAGCTTCTCTGGGCCTCCTTGAACGGGAAGAGGAGCGTAAGATTATGATCATTCTCAGTGACGGAAGACCTTACGATGTGATTTTAAACCGCCCGAATGGGAGAAATCCCCAGCCGTATCAGGGAAAATATGCGGTGCGGGATACCGGAACAGAGGTACGACGGTTAAGAAATCTCGGAGTGTCTGTACTGGGCGTGTTCGCGGGAGAAGAGAAGGATCTGGAGGCAGAAAAAAAGATCTTTGGCCGGGACTTTGCCTATATTCGTGATATTTCCAGATTTTCCCGCATCGTTGGTAGCTATTTGAACAAACAAATAGAAGAAAATTGTTAATATTTCTCATTGAATCCGACAGACGATTTTGTTATAGTAAATTAGTATGACTCTAAGCTGTTGAAGCTTTAGTAACAGTTTGGAGTCTGAATATGAATCCTCTTCGTTCGGAGGATGAGACAAGGGAGAAAAGAAAAATGGACAAGAAGAACGAAAGCTTCAAGCCTTATATCAGTGCGGACAAAGTTCTTCCGGAATTTACCGTGACATCGATCCTGATGGGTATTATTCTGGCAGTGGTATTCGGCGCAGCAAACGCATACCTGGGATTAAAAGTCGGTATGACTGTATCTGCTTCCATTCCGGCAGCAGTTATTTCCCTGGGTGTGATTCGTGTGATCATGAAAAAGAACTCCATTCTGGAGAGCAACATGGTCCAGACTATCGGTTCAGCCGGTGAGTCATTAGCGGCAGGTGCAATCTTCACCATGCCGGCATTATTCCTGTGGGCAGAGGAAGGAAAAATTGCTATGCCCGGTTACTTGGAGATTACCCTGATCGCCCTGTTTGGTGGTATCCTGGGTGTTCTGTTCATGATCCCGCTGAGAAAAGCACTGATCGTAGAAGAACACGGTACCCTGCCGTATCCGGAAGGAATGGCATGTGCAGAGGTTCTGCTGGCAGGTGAAGAGGGAGGTTCTAACGCTTCTACTGTATTTGCAGGTATGGGACTTGGTGCTGCATTCAAATTTATCGTAGACGGCCTGAAAATTGTTCCGTCCGATATTACAACCCCGAATATTAAAGGATATGCAGGACAGATCGGTGTGGAGATCTACCCGGCACTGATCGGTGTTGGCTACATCTGTGGACCATCCATTTCCTCTTATATGTTTGCCGGCGGTATCATTGCATGGCTGGTTTTGATTCCGGCAGTTGTTTTCTTCGGCGGAAGCGTCGATTTTGCCACACTGGGCAACACCGGTCTGGCAGGTCAGACTATCGCAGAAGTTTACGAAGCAAACGGAGCAAGTGCTATTTGGTCTAACGTTATCAAATACGTGGGTGCCGGCGCGATCGCTACCGGTGGTGTGATCAGCCTTCTGAAATCTCTGCCACTGATCATAAAAACATTTGCCGGAGCAATGAAGAGTCTGAAAAATACATCCGGCGGAACAAATGTCCGTACTGACCGTGATCTGAAGATGCCGGTTGTTCTCGGAATCATTCTGATCGTGATCATCCTGATCTGGTTGGTACCGTCTGTACCGGTAAGCCTTCTGGGTGCATTCCTGATCGCAATCTTTGGCTTCTTCTTCGCAACCGTATCTTCCAGAATGGTTGGTCTGATCGGAAGTTCCAACAACCCGGTTTCAGGTATGGCGATCGCAACTCTGCTGATTTCCACATTTGTACTGAAAGCTACCGGTAACACCGGTATGGCAGGTATGACCGGTGCTATCGCAATCGGTTCTATCATCTGTGTCATCGCAGCGATCGCAGGTGATACTTCTCAGGACTTAAAGACCGGATTTATCGTAGGTGCGACTCCTGCAAAACAGCAGGTAGGTGAGCTGATCGGTGTTGTTGCTTCCGGTTTTGCAATTGCAGGCGTTATGTCTCTGTTAAACAAAGCATGGGGCTTTGGTTCCGCAGAGATCCCTGCACCACAGGCTACTCTGATGAAAATGATCGTGGAAGGTATCATGGATGCAAAACTCCCGTGGGTACTGGTATTCATGGGTGTATTTCTGGCTCTGGCTCTGGAAGTACTTCGTGTACCGGTTATGCCGTTTGCTATCGGTCTGTATCTGCCGATCTACCTGTCCTGCGGTATTATGGTAGGTGGTGTGGTTCGTCTGTTCCTGGATAAGAAGAAAGAAGCAGAAGCGAAGAAGAAAGAAATGATCAGCAACGGTACGTTGTACTGTGCCGGTATGATCGCCGGCGAAGGTCTGGTTGGTATCCTGATGGCAGTTCTTGCTATCATTAAAGTGGGTGACAACAGTATCGGTGCTATCATCGGTGGTCTGTTCAATCTGTCCGGTGCAGCAGGAAACATTGTCGGACTGATCGTACTGGCTCTGATGATCCTGAGTCTGCTGAAATTCTCTGTATGGAGTAAGACAAAAAGCAAATAATGAGAGATAAAAGAAATTATCTGGATTTTGTTCCTGTAAAGAATCCACAGCTTCCCTGGCAGGAGGATGAAGGGGCAATCGTCACGGTGGAGGTCACTCACCGTGGCCTTGCCGCCAAAGTGGCACAGATTGCTTTCAACCGCCCAAAGGTAAGCCATATTCACATGGATGCATTCGGAAGTTTTATCTGGAAAGAAATTGACGGAGAACAGAACATCTATGAGATCGGACAGAAAGTGAAAGAACATTTCGGCAAAGAGGCAGAACCTCTTTATGAACGGCTGACAACGTTTTTTCGCATTCTGGCAGAGAACAAATATATCACTTATAAAAAATAACTGAAATTGGTTCACTGAATCATTACTATGCAAAATAATGAAAACCTGTATTTCGGGTAGAATAACCGGGAGGACAGAGCTTTCAGACAGCGGGCATAATGTGGTTCAGTGGACCAATTTTGGTTTTCAGGATACTTTTTTGAGGTAAAGAAAAGGCGTGGTGAAGAAATGAAGAGTATGATCAAACAAAAACCATGGATCAGAGATTATCTGCTGATTTTTATCGGTACGGCACTTATGTCGATCGCATTGAAATCCGCATTTGATACCAACGGGATCGTAGACGGAGGGTTCAGCGGCATCGCAATTATTGTAAAATCGGTGACGGAACCGCTGCTTCCGGGTGGTATTCCGCTGGGGGTGACCAACCTGTTGCTGAATATCCCCATGTTTTTCCTTGGTATCAAAATTATGGGCTTCGGTTTTATGGCAAAAACCATCTGGGGTACGGTCAGTCTGTCTTTCTGGCTGACCGTGATCCCGGTGATTCCACTGGTGGAGGGGGATATGGTGCTTGCAGTATTGATCGGTGGTGTTATCCAGGGAACCGGTATCGGTCTGGTATTTTTAGGGCGTGGAACCACCGGGGGAACGGATCTGGTGGCATCTCTGATCCAACGGTATGTAAAACACATCTCGATTGCGAGAATCATGCAGGTGATCGACGGGATGATAGTGGTGATCGGAGCTTTTGTTTTCGGACCGACCAAAGCAATGTATGCCATCGTGGCAATTTATATCGTGGGAAAAGTAACCGACGGTCTTCAGGAAGGACTGAATTATGCGAAAGCAGTATATATTATTACGGATCATCAGGAAGAGGTATCGAGAAGAATTCTCGAAGATCTGGACCGTGGGGTGACCGGCGTCCATGCACAGGGTATGTATGCCGGCACAGAACGGCTGATGCTTTTTTCCGTTGTAGGTAAAAAACAGATCGTGCAGCTGAAAGAAGTGGTTGCACAGGTGGATCCGAAAGCATTCATGATCGTTACAGATGCCAGGGAGGTTCTGGGAGAAGGATTTCAGGAATATAAGGTGTGAACAAAATGTGAAAATCTGCTCTGATTGTTACTTTTTCATGTTTTTCTCTTTATTTTTTGTATATTTTATATTAGAATATGATTTAAGAGACTTTGCTTATCAGGGGTGGATAGCAGATTCTAAATAAACTATGTACTGAAAGAGGGTATGATTATGATTTCAAATCAGATACTGCAAAACACACTGGATGGTTTGAAAAATATTACCAGAAGTGATTTCTGTATGGCCGATACAGAGGGGAAAATCCTGGCATTCACAGCACAGAATCCGGAAATAAGCAGCAGTGATATTTTAGGATTTGCCGCGTCTCCTGCGGACAGTCAGGTGGTACAGGAAAACCAGTTTTTCAAAGTATATGATGAAAATCGGCTGGAATATGTACTGGTTGTCAGCGGGGGTAGTGAAGATACTTATATGATCGGTCAGATGGCAGTATTTCAGATCCAGAATCTGTTGGTGGCCTACAAAGAGCGCTTTGATAAAGACAATTTTATCAAAAATCTGTTACTGGATAACCTGCTTCTGGTGGATATTTATAACAGAGCAAAAAAACTGCACATTGATGTGGAAACAAAACGTGTGGTGTTTATCCTGGAAACCGGTCAGGGAAAAGATTATACGGCTCTTGAAAATGTAAAAAATATTTTTCAGGGGAAAAAGGGCGATTTTATCACCGTTGTGGATGAGAAGAGTATTATCGTGGTGAAGGAAGTAAATCCCGGCGACGGTTATGCAGAGATGCAAAAGATCGCAGAATCGATTCTGCAGGCGGTACGCGAGAAGGATGAACTTGTGCATATTGCATACGGAACCATTGTAAAAGAACTTAAGGAGGTCTCACGTTCTTACAAAGAAGCAAGGATGGCCCTGGATGTCGGAAAGATTTTCTTTGATGAAAAAGAAATTATTGCCTACAGTTCACTGGGAATCGGCCGGCTGATCTATCAGCTTCCTATTCCGCTGTGCAAGATGTTTATAAAGGAGATCTTCGAGAATAAATCGCCGGATGATTTCGACGAGGAAACCATCACGACCATCAACAAATTCTTTGAGAACAGTCTGAATGTATCTGAGACATCACGTCAGCTGTACATTCACAGAAACACATTGGTATATCGGCTGGATAAGCTCCAGAAGAGCACCGGTCTTGATCTGAGAGTGTTTGAAGATGCAATCACCTTCAAGATCGCTCTTATGGTTGTACGATATATGAAGTATATGGAAACCTTAGACTATTGATTAATAATGTACTATCTGAGTCTTTCTGCACTTGCTTTTGTGGATGATTTTCCGCAGGTCGCACCCGAATTTCCGCAATGTACGCACTGCGTATGCCTCAGAAATTTTGGCACAACTGACAAAAATCATCTCACAAAATCAGGCACAGAAAGATTCAGAGAGTACATAATAGAAACAGGAGGAGTATATGATTACGTTGGAAAATGTAAGCAAATCTTACGCCAAGGGCCAACCGGCTTTAAACGACGTATCGCTGCACATTGATAAAGGGGAATTTGTATTTATAGTAGGAAACAGCGGTTCCGGGAAATCTACGCTGATCAAATTACTGTTGAAGGAACTGGAACCGACTTCCGGAACAATCATTGTTAACGATCAGAATCTCGGCAAGATGAAACGCAGAAAGGTTCCGAAATACCGTCGTGGGGTAGGCGTTGTATTTCAGGATTTCCGGTTGTTGAAAGATAGAAATGTATATGAGAATGTAGCATTTGCACAGCGCGTGATCGAGAGGCCGAACCGGGTGATCAAAAAGCGTGTGCCGGAGATTCTCACACTGGTAGGACTGGCAGAAAAGTACAAATCATTTCCGAGAGAATTATCCGGTGGTGAACAGCAGCGTGTGGCACTGGCCCGTGCACTGGTCAACCGTCCGAATATTCTTCTGGCAGATGAACCTACCGGTAATCTGGATCCGAAGAATTCACTGGAGATTATGAAACTGCTCGAAGAGATCAACGAGAGAGGAACTACAGTTCTGGTAGTAACCCATAACAGAGAAATCGTCAATTCATTCAGAAAGCGTGTAATTACCATGAGAAAAGGTGTAATTGTCAGCGACGAAGAGGAAGGTGGATATCTTGAGGATTAGTACAATCGGCTACAGTGCCAAACAGGGAATCAAAAATATATGGAGAAATATCATGTTCTCCGCGGCTTCCATAGCCACTATGACAGCATGTATCTTCTTATTTGGTCTGTTCTTTTCGTTGTTGATCAACTTTCGGTATATTGTAAAGAATGCAGAGGAAGGCGTTGCGGTTACCGTTCTTTTTGATGATGGTGTGGATCAGGCGACGATCAACAGTATCGGGGAGCAGATCAAGGCGTATAAAGGCGTAACGAAGGTTGAATATGTATCCGCTGAAGAGGCGTGGGATGAATGGTCAAAACAGTATTTTGGGGATACAGAACTGGCATCTGAGATGGCAGAAGGATTTAAGAATGATAATCCGCTGGCGAATTCTTCCAGTTATTCCGTCTATGTGGATAAGATCGAGCATCAGGATGCGCTGGTAAAATATATCGAGGGGCTTGATGGTGTCCGGGAAGTGAATCAGTTAAAGGGCGCGACACAGACCTTGTCTTCCTTTAACACCTTATTGACCTACATATCCGTGGCAATCATTCTGATCCTGCTTTGTGTGGCGGTCTTCCTGATCAGTAATACGGTAGCGATCGGTATTTCAATTCGTAAAGAAGAGATAGGTATCATGAAACTTATCGGTGCGACCAACTTCTTTGTAAGAGCACCATTTCTGATCGAAGGTATGATCATCGGTCTGATCGGAGCCATCATTCCGCTGGTATTACTTTTTGTCATGTACAAGAAAGTGATTGAATATGTTCTTACAAAGTTCAGTATGCTGAGCAGTGTGGTACAGTTTATGAGCGTTACAAAGGTATTCGAAGTACTGACTCCGGTGGCGCTGATCCTTGGTATGGGTATCGGACTGTTCGGAAGTGTGATCACGATCCGCAAACATCTGAGAGTCTGATAAATAACAAAAGAGAAATCAAAATGCCATCACCGAAGGTGATTGGAAATAATACAAAGGGGGGGGTGCAGCAGGAAAGCGGCAGCCCCCTTTGTATATGAATGAGTTTCTGTAAAAACTGAGAAATTGCAGGAGAAGACAGTAACAGACAGGAGACAACAGAGATGACAGAAAAAATGAAAACCTGGATCAAAGGATTTGCCGGGGGTGTGGCAGTAACCGTGATTGTGGGTGGTATCGGATACTTTATCTGCTTTGGATCCGTTCCAATGATCGGAGAACAGGGTCTGAGCCTCAGTGATCTTGGTAAAGCATCCAAAATAGCAAAATTAGTGGATACATATTATCTGGATTACAAAGAAGGTGATGAAGACAGCCAGTATACGATGGAAGAAGGTATGTACAGTGGACTGGTAGCCAGTTTGCAGGATCCTTATTCCGGCTATTATTCCGAAGATGCCTACAAGCTGCTGCAGGAGTCCACACAGGGGGCGTATACAGGTGTGGGACTTACGATGTCCAAGGATCCGGACAGCGGAGTTGTCAGTGTGGTGGATCTGGCAGAAGGCGGCCCGGCAGAGCAGGCAGGGATTCAGAAAGGAGATATCCTGACGGCAGTGGATGGAAAGGATATTACTGAAAAAGAACTGTCAGAGATCTCCACAATCATCCGGGAAGATAACAAAAAGCAGGTGGTTTTGACTGTGGAACGGGATAGAACGACTGCCGATATCACAGTATCTCTGGAAAAGGTGGAAGTAACGGTAGTAAAGAGCCGGATGCTTGACGATTCCCTTGGATATATTCAGATTACAGAATTTACCGATGGCACTTCGGAACAGTTTAAGAAAGCCTACAGTGAACTGAATGAACAGGGAATGAAAGGACTTCTGGTTGATCTGCGGGAAAATCCGGGGGGACTTCTGACAGCGGTATGTGATACGCTGGAACAGATTCTTCCGAAAGGTATGATCGTGTATACCGAAGATAAGAGCGGACATCGGACGGAGCATACCTGTAAAGGAAAAACACCGATCGATATTCCGCTGGTGGTTCTGGTCAATGAAAACAGTGCCAGTGCTGCAGAGATCTTTTCCGGAGCGGTGAAAGATCACGGTGTGGGAACGCTGGTGGGCACCACGACATTTGGGAAAGGAATTGTTCAGCAGACTTTTTCACTGGGAGATGGCAGTGCAGTAAAACTGACCACTTCCAGATATTATACCCCAAACGGTGTGAATATCCAGGGAACCGGAATCACTCCGGATGTGGAGAGTGACTGGCCGGAGAATGCAGAAGAATTTACCAATCCGAATCAGTTTAACGAGCTTTCTCAGGAGGAATGGGAGAGTAAGGATGCACAGATGAAAAAAGCAAGAGAGGTTCTTTCGGAAAAGGTTGCACAGGCAGAACAGTGATGGTAAAATGAAAAAAATGTATTTCGGGAGCTTTCCGGTAATACATAAAAGTGCGGGGAGGACAGAGTATGGAAAAATATGTAATTACGACAGAGAATACAGCAGATCTGCCTTATTCTTACTATAAAGAACATCAGGTAGAATATATGTATCTGACATACCAGCTGGATGGAATCACTTATAATAAAGAAAATGAGCTGGATTTTAAAGAGTTTTACAGTCGGATGCGAGCAGGATCCATGCCGACCACGTCCCAGGTCAACAGTGAGGAAGCGAAAGACGTTCTGCGACCGCTTCTGGAGGCCGGAAATGATGTGCTGCATCTGGCATTTTCTTCCGGGCTGAGTGGCAGTTATAACAGTGTACGTCTGGCAGCAGAAGAACTGAAAGAAGAATATCCGGACAGAAAGATTCTGGTAGTCGATTCGCTGTGTGCTTCTCTTGGAGAAGGCCTGTTCGTTTACAAAGCGGTACAGATGAAAGAAGCGGGGGCATCTGTGGATGAAGTGGCTGCATGGCTGGAAGAACACAAACAGAACTTCTGCCATGTATTTACCGTAGATGATCTGTTCCATCTGTACAGAGGTGGCAGAGTATCAAAAGCCGCAGCTATCGTGGGAACAATGATCAATCTGAAACCGCTGCTTCACGTGGATGACGAGGGACATCTGATTCCATTAAGTAAGGTACGGGGAAGAAAGAAATCTCTGGCGACGCTGGTCTCCATGATGGAAGAGCGCATCGGAAGCTGGAAAGATAAAAATGATATTATCTTTATCAGTCATGGTGACTGTGAGGAGGATGCACAGTATGTGGCAAAACTGGTCAGAGAAAAGTTCGGATATGAAAGTTTTCTGATCAATACGATCGGGGCTACGATCGGAACCCATTCCGGACCGGGAACAGTAGCGCTGTTCTTTATGGGAGAATATCGGTAGGAAAAAGGTTACAAAAGCAAAATATAAAAAGCAGGAAAAGAATGTGAGATAAATCTACATTTTTTTCTTGCTTTTTTTCATATAATATGATACTGTCAGATTACAAGGAATGGAAACGTTACCGATAACGTTTCCGAAAGTACTGGAAATTTAAAGGAGGATAAAAAATGAGAGCAAGTGGTATCTTACTTCCTGTAACATCCCTGCCGTCTCCGTATGGTATCGGCTGTTTTTCAAAGGAAGCTTATGAGTTTGTGGACCAGCTGGAAAAAGGCGGTGAAAAGTACTGGCAGATTCTGCCGTTGGGACCGACCGGATATGGAGATTCCCCGTATCAGTCCTTTTCCACCTATGCGGGTAATCCGTATTTTATTGATCTGGAAACACTGATCGAGGAAGGACTGCTGACAAAAGAAGAGTGTGACAGTGTGGATTTTGGAAGTAATCCGGCATATGTGGATTACGAAAAAATTTATATGGGCAGATTTGAACTTCTGGAGAAAGCGTTCCACAGATTTGTACCGGATCAGGCATATGAAACCTTTGTGGAAAAAAATAAAAAATGGCTGGAAGATTACAGTCTGTATATGGCGATCAAAAACAGCCTGGGCGGAATTGCCTGGAGCGAGTGGGAGGCACCACTGAAGACAAGACAGGAAGCTGCCCTGGAAGAAAAACGAGTGGAATTAAAAGAACAGATGGATTTTATCTGTTTTCAGCAATATGAATTTGCAAAACAGTGGAAGAAACTGAAACAGTATGCCAATGAAAAAGATATCCAGATCATCGGTGATATTCCGATCTACGTTGCATTTGACAGTGCAGATGCATGGGCGAATCCGGAACTGTTCCAGTTTGACGAGAACAGTACACCGCTGGCAGTGGCAGGATGCCCGCCGGATGCTTTTGCAGCTACCGGACAGCTCTGGGGCAATCCGCTGTATCGCTGGGATTACCACGCACAGACAGGATATGTCTGGTGGATCAGCCGTCTGAGACATTGCTTTACACTGTATGATGTGGTTCGTGTGGATCATTTCCGCGGATTTGATGAGTATTATGCGATCCCGTACGGTGACAAGACAGCAGAAAACGGTGTCTGGAAAAAGGGTCCGGGAATTGATCTGTTCCATACAGTGAAAAAAGAACTGGGCGATGCAAACATCATTGCAGAAGACCTGGGATATCTGACGGAAAGTGTTATGAAACTGGTGGAAGATACAGGATATCCGGGAATGAAAGTATTACAGTTTGCATTTGATTCAAGAGAGGAAAGTAACTATCTGCCACATAATTATCCGCATAACTGTGTGGTTTACACCGGAACTCACGATAATAATACGGTTCGTGGATGGCTGGACGATATGTGTGAGGAAGACAACGCACTGGCAGAAGATTACATGAACAATGCGGATACACCGAAAGATGAACGTCCGTGGGAGTTCATCCGTCTGGCACTCGGTTCCGTGGCTGACCTTGCGGTGATTCCGCTGCAGGATTATCTGTGTCTGGGAACAGAGGCAAGAATCAATCTTCCGTCCACTCTTGGCAACAACTGGAAGTGGCGTCTGGTGCCGGGGCAGGTAACGGACGAGATGCTTGAAAAGATGTGTCATCTGAACAAGCTGTTCGGAAGATTGTAAAAGAGAGAGGAAGTGGTCTTGTGGCAGGCATGACAATCAAAGATATCGCAAAAAAATGCCATGTTGGCGTCAGTACCGTGTCCAGGGCTATGAATAATCATCCGGATATCAATCCGGAAACCAAGGAAAAAATATTAAAAGCCATTGAGGAAGCCAACTATGTGCCGAATAACAGTGCCAGAAATCTGAAACGAAATGATGCAAAGGCTATCGCGGTGCTTGTCAAAGGTATCGGCAATACCTTTTTCAGTGAATTGGTAGGAATTCTGGAACGGGAGTGCGAAAAGAAGGGTTACAGCTGTATCCTGCAATATGTGGACGAACAGGAAGATGAGTGGGACGTGGCGATTCGTGTGGGAAAAGAAAAAAGACTACGTGGGCTGGTGTTTCTGGGAGGAAGTTTTTCTCAGAGTCAGGAAAAGATCAGTCAGATGGAGATTCCCTGCGTACTCAGTACCATCTGTACGGTGGGGATGCCGGGTGCATCCCTGGCTTCCGTATCGGTGGATGACTTTAAGGAAAGCTATAAGATGACGGAGTATCTGATCGGGCTGGGGCATAAAAAAATTGCTTTTATTACAGCCCCGAAAAATGATGCCAGTATCGGAAAGCTGCGTCTGATGGGATACCGGACAGCACTGGAGCAGTATCAGATCCCTTACCGGGAAGAACTGGTGTGTTACATGGATGAAAAAAGGGACACATACTCTTATCAGTCCGGTTACCGGCTGATGCAGGAGCTTTTGAAAAGAGAAACATTTACCGCCGTCTATGCGACGGCAGATACATTGGCGATCGGGGCCTGCAGGGCATTGAAGGAGGCGGGAATATCTGTTCCCGAGGAGTGTTCTGTGGCGGGATTTGACGGTATGGATGCCGGAAGATTTTATATTCCGAGTCTTACAACGATCCGTCAGCCGGTGGAAGAGATCGGGAAGGCAACGGCAGGACTTTTATTTGATCTGATCAAAGGAAAAGAAAAGCCACGGCAGCTGATCTATGAAGGGGAGTTAATACAAAGGGAGTCAACTGCCCGATGTAAACAGTAAATTGAGGAGATTATTTAGAGGAGAAAATTATTATGGAAAAAAGATTGCAGGAAGTACTGGAAAAAAGATTTCATAAGACACTGGATACATGTACAAAAGAAGAACTGTTTCATGCACTGATGGAGATCACGAAAGAAGCGACCGGTAACCTGAAGAGAAACGAGGGATCGAAGAAACTGTATTACATCTCTGCAGAATTCCTGATCGGTAAATTGTTATCTAACAATCTGATCAACCTGGGTCTGTATGAGGAGACAGAAAAAGTCCTGAAATCTCATGGATATGAACTGTGTGAGATTGAGGAACTGGAAATGGAGCCTTCTCTTGGAAATGGCGGACTGGGACGTCTGGCTGCCTGCTTCCTGGATTCTATTGCTACGCTTGGTCTTCCGGGAGACGGTATCGGACTGAATTATCATTTTGGTCTGTTTCAGCAGAAATTCACCAATCACAAACAGCAGGAATTGAAAAATCCGTGGATCACAAAAGAAAGCTGGTTAAACAGACAGTCTTTTACCTGTAAAGTACCATTTAAAGATTTCACAATGGACGGTGTTCTGTACGATATCGATGTGCCGGGATATGATTCCGGATGTAACCGCCTGCATCTGTTCGATGTGGATACTATTGATGAAAGTATCGTACCGGAAAACAGTATCAATTTTAATAAGAAAAAAGTACAGGAAAATCTGACGCTCTTTCTGTATCCGGATGATTCTGATGACGCCGGACGCAAACTCCGCATTTATCAGCAGTACTTTATGGTAAGCTGCGGGGCACAGCTGATTTTAAAAGAGATGGAGGATGCAGGATATGATCTGCATGAATTAAATAATCATGCAGTGATCCAGATCAATGATACCCATCCTTCCATGGTGATTCCGGAACTGATCCGTCTGCTGACCGAAGAAAAAGGATTTACCATGGATGAGGCAGTGGAAGTGGTAAGTAAGACCTGTGCATATACCAATCATACCATTCTTGCGGAAGCACTGGAAAAATGGCCGATGGAATACCTGGAAGAAGTGGTTCCGAATCTTGTTCCGATCATCAAGGAACTGGATGAAAGAGTGCGAAAAACAGTAAAAGATGAGTCCACTTACATCATCGATGCGCAGGACAGAGTGCACATGGCACACATGGATATTCATTACGGATTTTCTGTCAATGGCGTGGCAGCACTCCACACAGAGATTCTGAAAAACTCAGAACTGAAAAATTTCTATGACCTCTATCCGGAACGTTTTAACAACAAAACAAACGGAATCACGTTCCGTCGCTGGCTGATGCATTGTAATCCGATACTGACCAGATATATTGAATCTCTGATCGGAAACGGATTCAAGAAAGATGCCACAGAACTGGAAAAACTGCTGGCTTTTGAAAATGATGAAACAGTGCTGAACAAGCTGGAAGAAATCAAGATGGAAAAGAAACTGGAATTCAAAGAATACATGGAAGAAACCCAGGGACTGACTATTGATGAACATTCCATCATTGATGTACAGGTAAAACGTCTTCATGAGTATAAACGTCAGCAGATGAATGCACTTTATGCAATCTACAAATATCTGGACATCAAAGCGGGCAACAAGCCGTCCACACCGATCACAATGATCTTTGGAGCAAAGGCAGCACCGGCGTATGTGATTGCAAAAGATATTATTCATCTGATCCTGTGTCTGCAGGAACTGATTGAGAAAGATCCGGAGGTAAGACCGTATTTCCGCGTACTGATGATTGAAAACTATAATGTTTCCAAAGCAGCAAAGGTTATTCCGGCAGCCAATATTTCCGAACAGATTTCGCTGGCATCCAAAGAAGCATCCGGAACCGGTAATATGAAGTTCATGTTAAATGGCGCGCTGACGCTGGGAACCGAAGATGGAGCAAATGTGGAGATCCGGGATCTGGTTGGCGAAGAGAATATTTATATTTTCGGCAGAAAACCACAGGATGTCATCGATCTGTACGAGGCAGGTACTTACAGTTCCAAAGAAATCTATGAAGAGGATGCGCTTATCCACAAACTGGTAGATTTTATCACAGGAGAAGAACTGCTTGCGATCGGTGATGAAGAAAGTCTGACCCGTCTGCACAGAGAACTGATCGGAAAAGACTGGTTTATGACACTGCTGGATACAAAAGAATATATCACAACAAAAGAAAAGGTCTATGCAGATTATGAAGATCGTAAGACCTGGAACAAAAAAGCACTGATCAACATTGCTAAAGCGGGATTCTTCTCATCTGACAGAACGATCGCGCAGTACAATGAGGACATCTGGAAATTAAAATAATGCGATTCCAGTAATCATAAAAGTAAGAAATCCGTCCATACTATAGTAAAAAACAGATCTATGGTATGGAGGGATTTTTTATGATTGGAATATGGATTGCAATTCTTTCAGGAACACTGATGAGTATTCAGGGAGTGTGGAATACACAGGTGACAAAACAGTCCGGTCTGTGGGTATCGACAGGTTGGGTGCAGCTGACGGCGTTTCTGGTCTGTGTGGCAGCATGGTTTTTTACAGGAAGAGATTCGGTTGGAACACTGTGGCAGGTTGAAAACAAATATACACTGCTTGGAGGAATTCTGGGAACATTTATCACTGTGACCGTGATCAGGAGTATGGGAAAACTGGGACCGGCACAGGCAACGATGTTGATTGTGATCGCACAACTGGTGGTTTCCTATCTGATCGAGATGTTCGGACTTTTCGGTGTGGAAAAACAGCCTTTTGAATGGAAAAAACTGGCAGGTACGGCAATTGTTGTTGCAGGAATTGTTCTTTTTAAGTGGGAGTGAATTATTTCGGGTTTACAGTCTTGTAATTCAGATGAAAATTGGGTAAAATAAATTGTGTATGCATGGAGGGAGCCTTAGAGCGAAAGCGATAAGGAGCGTGCAGATGAAACAGAAAAAGAAAATTCTATGGATGCTTTTGCCGGTGCTGATATTTGTCGGTTGTGGTACGCAGGACAGCATATTGAAACGAGGCCAACCGGAAACCGGTTCGCTGGAAGAACAGCAGGATACGGAAACGGTATACAACGTGGAGTCAGAGACGCAAGATGAAAAGCCGGAACAGGAAGAGAAACCTCTGCAGGAATGGATCTATGTGGATGTATGCGGTGCAGTCAGGAATCCGGGGGTCTATCGGATCGAGGCCGGAAGCCGGGTGTTTCAGGTGTTGGAACAGGCGGGCGGCTGTACAGAGAAGGCTTCATTAGAGACAGTGAATCAGGCAGATCTTTTAACAGATGGTCAGAAGATCCGGATCTATACCAAGGAGGAAGCCGGGCAGATGGAAAAGAAGCTGCAGGAAGAAGATCCCCTTTTGGATGATCGGGTAGATATCAACCGGGCAGGAAAGGAAGAGCTGATGACACTGACCGGAGTTGGAGAAACAAGGGCACAGGCAATTCTTGCATATCGTGAGACACATGGCAGCTTTTCCAGTGTGGAGGAGCTGATGCAGGTGGAAGGCATCAAAGAAAAAACATATGAAAAGCTGAAAGATCAGATCAGGATCAATTGAGGAGTAAAGAATGGCGAAGAAAGTATTGGTTGTAGACGATGAAAAATTAATCGTAAAAGGAATCCGGTTCAGTCTGGAGCAGGACGGTATGGAAGTAGATTGTGCCTACGACGGGGAGAAAGCCCTGGAATGTGCAAAGAATAAAGAATATGATATGATTCTGCTGGATCTGATGCTTCCGAAGATGAATGGACTTGAGGTATGCCAGCAGATTCGTGAATTTTCAGATGTTCCGATTATTATGCTGACAGCAAAGGGCGAGGATATGGATAAGATCCTTGGTCTGGAGTATGGAGCGGATGACTATATTACCAAGCCTTTTAATATTCTGGAAGTAAAAGCAAGAATTAAAGCCATTATGCGCCGTGCCGGTAAGAATGCCACACAGGAGACAAAAGCAAAAGTGGTAGAGGTCGGAGAATTACGACTGGACTGTGAAAGCCGCAGAGTCTTTATCGGTACCAGAGAGATCAATCTGACTGCGAAAGAATTCGATGTACTGGAACTTCTGGTATTTAATCCCAATAAAGTATACAGCCGTGAAAATCTGTTGAATATCGTATGGGGATATGAATATCCCGGAGATGTGCGGACGGTGGATGTACATATCCGTCGATTGCGTGAAAAGATCGAAAGCAATCCCAGCGAACCAAAATACGTACATACCAAATGGGGTGTAGGATATTATTTTCAGGCGTAAGATCCAGAATGCAGGTCAAACACAGCCGGTATGTCAGGCGTGTAAACCTGCATTCTTTGTTTACGCGAGCAACGAGTCAAAGTCCGTATAAAAAAACAGCAGTGAGGAACAGTATGAAAGTCAATTGGAAAGTCAGATTTAAGTTTGTAAAAAGTCTGCGATTTCGAATTTTAGTGATTCTGATCATTATTGGTATTGTGCCAAGTATCATTGTGGAAAAGGGAATCGTAAACAGTTACGAGGATCGGGCGGTATCAAACCGACAGCTGAATGTAAAGAATCAGTGTGATATCCTGGTGAATCAGCTGGCAAAAGAGAATTATCTCCAGGATCCGTCCTCAGAGGGAATCAACAGTGAGCTGACAATGCTCTCTAATGTATATAGTGGCCGTATTCTGATTGTGAATCAGGATTTTCAGGTAATCAAGGATACATATGATCTTGACAAAGGAAAATATATGATTTCCAAGGAAGTGGTCAAGTGCTTTCAGAAATTGAAAGAGAGCAGCTATTATGACAGGAAAAACAGTTATATTGAGATGACTATGCCGATTCCCGGTGCAGATGGAGAACGGGCACAGGGAGTTCTGCTGATCAGTATTTCAACGGAAGAAATTGTCTCAAGTATTGATATTCTTGAGCAGAAAGGACTGCGGATTCTTGTGATCAGCGGTGTCCTGGTGCTGATCTTCGGATATATTCTGGCCGGAATCCTGATAAAGCCGTTTGCAAAAATCACAAAGGCTATTGAGGATATCACAGATGGATTCCAGGATGAGAAAATTTCAGTTCCGGATTATACGGAAACAGAGCTGATCACAGATGCGTTTAACAAGATGCTTGGAAGAGTACAATCCCTGGATACTTCCCGTCAGGAGTTTGTATCGAATGTGTCTCATGAGCTGAAAACACCGTTGACATCCATGAAAGTGCTGGCAGATTCACTGGTTGGGCAGGAAAATGTACCGGTGGAACTGTATCAGGAATTTATGCAGGATATCGCAGCGGAGATTGACCGGGAAAGTAAGATCATCACAGATTTGCTGACGCTTGTAAAACTGGATAAGAAAGCTTCCAACATGAACATTGAACTGGTCAATATCAATGAACTCCTGGATATGATCCTAAAACGTCTGCATCCGATCGCTGCGAAACGAAATATTGAGCTGATTCTGGAAGGCTTCCGTCCGGTGGATGCGGAGATTGACGAGACAAAACTGTCACTTGCCATCAGCAATCTGGTGGAAAATGCAATCAAATATAATAAGGATGAAGGCTGGGTAAGAGTATCACTGAATGCAGATCATAAGTATTTTTATGTGACGGTAACCGATTCCGGCCTTGGAATTCCGGAGGAATCCATTGATCATATCTTTGAACGATTTTACCGGGTAGACAAATCGCATTCCGCAGAGATCGAAGGAACCGGTCTTGGACTGGCGATTACAAGAAGTGCCATCATGATGCATCACGGGGCAATCCGTGTGAAGAGTCAGGTGGGTGAAGGAACTACATTTTCAGTGCGGATCCCGCTGACGTTTATTGACTGATCGAGGATGGTGAGAATATGAAAAAAAGAAAAATAACAGCATTGGTGATGGCACTGGTACTTGGGACTGTTGCTTTTTCCGGCTGCGGAAAGAAAGAGACAGAGAGTAAATACAAAATTTATTATGTCAATGAAGAACAGGGAGAAGTCCTTGCGGAAAGTTTTGTACCGTCCGAGGAGACAACGCAGACCATGCTGGAAGAGATGACAGAAAAATTGAATAAGAAAAATGCAGAAGGGCATACACTGCTCCCGGAGAATATTGAGATACAGAGCTGTGTGGATGACGACGGGATGATTCGGGTAGATTTTAATCAGGAATATCATGATTTGAATCCGGTAGATGAGGTGCTTTTGCGAGCTTCCATTGTAAAAGATTATGTACAGATTCCAAATATTTATCTGGTTACGATTACTGCGGAAGGAACACCTATCGTTGATTCCCAGGGGCAGGAGATAGGAGCCATGAGTCTGGACAGCTTTCTGGAAAACACAGGAAAAGAAATTATGGCATATCAGTATAAGGAACTCAACCTTTATTTTACCAATGAAGAAGGCAATCAACTGGTACCGGAGGCACGTCAGGTATATTATAATGGTAACACGCCGATTGAAAAGGTTATCGTAGAACAATTGCTTCGTGGTCCGGGAGAGAGTGGACATTATGCCACCCTTCCGTCCGATACACGAATCGTCGGTGTATCTGTGGCAGATGGAATCGCTTATGTGAATCTTGGAAAACAGTTTGTTGATGAGGCACTGTCGGTAGATGCACAGATTCCGATATACTCGATTGTCAATTCTCTGATTGATGCAGGCAATGTAAGTCAGGTACAGATTTCCATTAACGGAGATACTTCTTTGCTATTTAAAGATAAAGTGGATATGAATCAACTGTTCCAGGTCAATCATGAATTGGAGAAAGGAGGAGAGGACTGACGGGAAAACGTCCTCTCTGCCTGCTGTTTGCAGGACTGATCCTGATTATTCTGGTGACGGACTGGTGTGGAGGTTCCTGGATATGGAAATCTCCCGCCGGGAAGAAACCATGGCAGTGGGCAGAACAAGAGCAGAAGGTACAGGCGGAAGGAGTGGTGTACCGTATTGAAAAAACCACCCGCACAGTTATTTATCTGAAAAAAGCAATTCTGATCCGTTCCGGATCGACAAAAAATTATCCCATTCGAAATATCAAATGTACAGGAAAAGAAGAAAAAATAAACAGTCTGCGGGAAGGAATGTATGTCCGACTGGAGGGGATGCTTGTATTGCCGGAACTTCCGCGCAACCCGGGACAATTTAACCGAAGAATCTACGAAAGCGGGAAGAAAATTGATTTTTATCTGGAGAATCCGACTGTTTTGGAAGTAAAAGAACAGAGATCCGGTGTCAGGGAAGTTGTAGAAATATGGAAGACAGAAATGATGAACCGATGTGAGAAAATCTATCCGGATGCGGAGGCAGGTATACTCGAGGCTATGTTGTTTGGTGAAAAGAGGGAACTGTCCGGGGACATCAAAGAACTTTATCAGGCAGCGGGGATCAGCCATGTGCTTGTCATCTCCGGTTTGCATATCAGCCTTCTTGCCCTGGCAGTCGCCGGGATTCTCCGACGGCTGGGTTTTCCCATGCCGGTTTGGGTGATACTTTCTGTTGGTGTGCTGGCGGGGTACGGTATCCTGATCGGACAGCCCACCACAGCGGTACGGGCTTTACTGATGTTTTTTGTACTTCAGGGTGCAAGACTTCTTGGGCGTTCCTACGATCTGCTGTCTGCGCTGGCGTTTGCCGGGATTCTGATGCTCCTGGATAACCCGGATCTGATATTGGATGGTGGGTGCAGACTGTCTTTTTGTGCTGTGATCGGTGTGGGGTGGTATGTCAGTGAAAAGAACAAAATCTTTCGGAGCATCGGGGAGAAAGAAAAAAGAAAGAACAGAGGGAAAGGAGGAAAAGGGAGCAGTGCCGGAGCAATACTGGAAAACATACGGGCCGGCTGGTATCTGTGGCTTTTTACTCTTCCGGTAATGCTGGATACTTTTTATCAGGTGTCAGTGGTGGGGATATTGTGGAACCTTGTGGCGATTCCCTTACTTCCGGTAATCATTGCTTCCGGGGGATTGGGAGTGGTTCTGGCAGGATGGAATATATTTCTGGGAAGTCTTGCGGGAAGTCCGGCCTATGGAATGTTGCAGCTATATCAGGAAATCGGGAACATATCCGAGAAGCTGCCGGTTGGTATGTGGACTCCGGGTCAACCGTCAAAACCGGTGATTGCAGGGTATTATCTGGTGATTTTTCTGCTGGTTTTAGTGGAAAAACAGCTGATAAAAAGAGAAAAACGGTGGAAAATATTTCCGGGAATGGAACTATGCAGTATGCTACTGCTGCTTTTGCTGATGGCACATCCCTGGCAGCAGAGAGAAAAGATTACATTTCTGGATGTGGGACAGGGAGATGCCAGCCTGTTACAGAGCGGCGGACAGACACTTTTGCTTGACGGGGGAAGTACCAGTCAGAAAAATGTGGGAACTTATGTGATTCTTCCATACATAAAGCAGCAGGGAATATCCTGTCTGGAAGCAGTAGTTCTCACTCATACAGATCAGGATCATATCAATGGCGTAACAGAAGTACTGGAGGAAGGAAAAAAAGGCTGGCTAACAGTAAAAAATCTTATGTATCCATACTGGATGGAAGGGACGGAACAGGGAAAACAACTGAAAAAGCTGGCAGAAGAAGCGGGAGCCTCCTGTAGGAAGATCCGGGCAGGGGACCGGTTGACAATCGGAAAGGCAGAAGCCGTGGTTCTTTACCCGAAAGAACAGGAAAAGATTGCAGAACCAAATGCGGGTTCGCTGGTACTTTTCTGGAAATGGGAGGGAGTCCGGGCGATGTTTACCGGAGATCTTCCGGAGGAGAAAGAGAGGGAATTGCTGCAGAATCTGCCTGCCTGCGAGATCCTGCAGGTAGGACATCACGGTTCAGCTACATCCACCTGCCGGGAGTTTTTGGAACAGGTACAACCGTCGTTAGCAGTAATTTCCTGTGCAATGAAAAACAGGTATGGACATCCGTCACCGGATACGGTAGATCGGTTAAAAAAAACCGGATGTGAGATCCGGTATACGATGAAGAGTGGTGCGATTACGATAAGGAAGAGGGGGAGGGAGGTTCTGGTAACAGAATATCTAGAGCATGTTGCAGGGCACGGAGTGAACAGTAACTGAGCAGTAACCATTCCGGAGTTTTGCTGATGATGCCGGTTGCCGAAACAGGAAAAAAACAGTATAATAAATTCAGATGAGGAAAATTGGGTGAAAGGTTAGAAGATTTGATGAAAAGTGTATTGGAAGATATAAAAAATCAGGAGTATAAGCAGGCATATCTCTTTTTCGGGGAAGAAGGTTATCTGAAAAAACAGTATCGCAACAAGTTGCTTCAGGCATGGAATCCGGATGGAGATACGATGAATGAATCCAGATTCGAAGGAAAGGGAATTGATGTGAAAGAAGTAATCTCACTTGGAGAAACCATGCCGTTTTTTTCTGATCGACGGATCATTTTGCTGGAGAATACCGGATTTTTCAAAAATCAGTGCCCGGAACTGGCAGAATATCTGAACAATCTTCCAGATTATCTGTATCTTCTGTTTGTGGAAGAAGAGGTGGATAAGCGAAGCAAAATGTTTAAAACAGTCAAGCAGATCGGCAGGGTGGTGGATTTTGCGGTGCAGGATGAGAAAACACTGATACGCTGGGTGCTTGGTATCATGAAACGGGAGGGAAAACAGATCACTCAGAGAGATATGGAGCATTTTCTGTCAAAAACCGGTACGGATATGAGTAATATCGAAAAAGAACTGGAGAAACTGTTATGTTATACCATGGATCGATCTGTGATCACAGGGGAAGATATCGATGCGGTATGTACTACGCAGATCAATAACCGGATCTTTGCGATGGTACAGGCGGTGGCAGAGCAGAACCAGAAGAAAGCGCTGGATCTGTATTATGATCTGTTGGCGCTGAAGGAGCCGCCGATGAGGATTCTTTTTTTGCTGGCAAGACAGTTTAATCTTCTGTTACAGGTGAAAGAACTGCAGCTGCTTGGATGCGATCAGAAAACGATTGCATCAAGGATCGGACTGCAGAGTTTCGTGGTTCGAAATTATACCGGCTGTACCGGAAGATACACAACAGCTCAGCTTCGTCAGGCGGTGGAAGATTTTACTCAGACAGAGGAAGAGGTGAAAACCGGAAGGCTGAGCGATGTGTTGAGTGTGGAACTTCTAATTGTAAAATATGCGCGGAAGAATCCGGTGTGATTAAAAATCCTGGGAGCTGTCCGAAATGGACAGTTTCCGGGATTTTCGAATACCTGCAGAAGTTACCACTGGCAGTTTCCTTCGGATACAGAGCAACAAAAAAGAACAGTCACTGACGGGATGACTGTTCTTTTTAAATTCTTTATTTATTCGTAACTGTGAAGGTACTGAACAGTTACATTTATTCTATCAATTAGAATTAAGCAATAGAGTTAACTGCTTTGGATACGCGGGAAACTTTTCTTGCTGCGTTGTTTTTGTGGTATACACCTTTAGAGCAAGCGCTTTCGATTGTAGCGGTAGCTACTTTCAGAGCTGCCTGAGCTGCTGCCAGATCTTTTGCTGCAACTGCTGCTTCTACTTTTTTGATAGATGTTTTAACTTCAGAACGGATAGCTTTATTTCTTTCAGCTTTTGTTCTGTTTACGATAACTCTTTTTTTAGCGGATTTAATGTTTGCCATTTTCCATAACCTCCAATAAATTATTCCATCATTTATCATATTCATCAGCCCAGACACGGACAGGCTAATCTCAAAATACCCATATAGTTTATGCCATTTATCGTGGTTTGTCAATGGTTTTTCCGAAAAAAAGGCATTTTGGAATGTATTTTGAACCAGTTATTGTGAACGGAGCGAACAGTAATGATTTTCAGGGATAAATCGAAAGGAAAAGGGAAATCTAAAAGGAGAAAAGAACGCAGGCAGGAAAAGGTGTTCAGAAAGGAAAGGTGACAACGATGTCCGGGAATTTTGGGATACGAACGGATCTTGCAGTGGAGAGTAAGGAGAAGTATGAGAAGGACAATGTGGAGATTAAGGGTGTGGCGATTCAGGAGAAATATGAGGAGGCTCTGGACCTGAATACAACGGTGGTGCGGATTCAGACGGAGCAGGGAGCGAAAGCGATGGAAAAGCCGAAAGGTACGTATATTACCATGGAAGCCCCGAATCTGATTGTGCCGGATGAGGATTATCACCGGGGGATTTCTCAGGTACTTGCGCACCATCTGAAAGAACTTCTTCATCTGGAGAAAGAGAAATCCATTCTGGTGGTGGGACTTGGCAACCGGGAGATCACACCGGATGCACTGGGACCACAGGTGATTCAGAATCTGAAGATCACCAGACACATTATTAAAGAATATGGAAAGGCAGGTATGGGAAAGAGAAAAGCACATCAGATCAGCAGTCTGGTTCCCGGTGTTATGGCACAGACAGGGATGGAAACAATGGAGATTATCCGTGGTGTGATCCGGGAGACGGATCCGGATGCAGTGATCGCCATCGATGCACTGGCGGCACGCAGTGTACGGAGATTAAACTGCACGATTCAGATAACGGATACGGGAATCAATCCGGGATCCGGTGTCTGTAATCACAGATGCGGATTGAATGAAGAAACACTGGGGATCCCGGTGATCGGTATCGGTGTGCCGACTGTAGTAGACGGCGCCACGATTGTTCATGATGCCATCGCTCATCTGCTGGAAAATCTGGAAGAGGCGGAGATGGAAGAGTTTTTGCAGGAACTGATCACGCCGCGGCTGCACAGAATGTTTGTTACGCCCAAAGATGTGGATGAGACAGTCAAAAGGCTCAGTTATACGATCTCAGAGGGCATCAATATCGCGATGGAGGCATAAGAAGCAGGGGAATTCATATAATACAAGTATGTACTCCAGGAAAATCAGAAGTAAAAGTAAGAACACATTTTAGGACAGGTCGTGAAGGAACGCCGGTTCTTTCTTAATTATGCGAATGTAATATATATTTATCCGAAAAAAATATGTATGGTGAAAGTCAGGAAAGATCATAGAGGGAAAGATGAGAAGATCAGAACGGATTGTAAAAGCAACGGTGTGGGGATTGTGTGTCTGCCTTGGCGGATATCTCGCGGCACGGGGATATCTGCATCTTAGGCAGTCTCCGGGAACACGCGCACAGCAGATACTCGGGGATATCTGTATGGAGACAGAGCGGGAAGCGTATCTGTGGTATATGCCGGGGATTTTTTATGAGGAGGGGACTACTACTCCGCTGATAACAAAATTGTGGACAAAGATCGAAAACTGGTATCCGCTGGGCATGTATCTGAAAGAGCATCAGGAAGAAGAACAACATCCGGTGATTGAGGATGAAAGTACCTGTTATGAGATGATCCATGCCAATGGCAATACGATCGCTGACCGGCTGTTGGGAGAAAATCAGAGTCAGGCAGTGACCCGGGAGAACGAGACGGCCAGGGAAAATGAAGAGAATGATATGAGTAGCCAACAGGAGGGAGAACAGGAAAAAAACGGGAATGAAGAAGAGCAACAGGAGAGAAAAACAGATGAGAATGAGCCACAGACAACAGAGAATGCAGGTACAGCAACTGCACAGCTTCCGGCGTGGACTACAGCAGTAGAGTCGACACCAAAGATAGACCTTTCCATGGAGCGGCTCAGTGATTTTCACTATCTGCTGAACAATTTCTTTGTGGTAGATCCGAACACAACAGTGGACGGGTCACAGATCAATGCCAGTACATTTTTGGGAGATTCGCTGACACTGGAAGAAGACAGCAGCGTTCCGCAGATCCTTATTTACCATACTCATTCGCAGGAAGGATTTGCCGATTCTATCGAGGGAGATGAGGCAACAAGCGTGGTCGGTGTGGGAAATTATCTTGAGAGTATTCTGCGGGACATTTATGGATATCAGGTGATCCACAGAAAGGATACTTTCGATCTGATGGAAGGTCAGCTGGACCGGAGCAAGGCATATAACTATGCACTTCCGGTGATCGGGCAGGTGTTGGAGGAAAATCCTACGATTCAGGTGGTGATCGATCTGCACAGGGATGGAGTACCGGAAGGAAAGCATCTGGTGACGGAAATCAACGGAAAACCGACAGCGCAGATCATGTATTTTAACGGACTCAGCAGAACGGTAAAAAACGGGAATCTGGATACACTTCCCAATCCTTATATCGAAGATAATCTCTCATTTTCGTTTCAGCTGTCTTATCAGGCGGCGCGGTACTATCCACAGTTGACACGGTGTATTTATCTCAAAGGATATCGGTATAATCTTCATGTGCGGCCGCGCTCGATCCTCCTGGAAGTGGGCGCACAGACCAATACGGTGGAAGAGGCGATGAATGCGATGGAACCCTTCAGTGTGATTCTGGATAAAGTATTGAAGGGACAGTAAAAACTATGCTATAATAAAAGGCAATGTAAAATTACAGAGTGTCCGGATACCCGATGCAATCAGAGAATCAGGTAGATGGCACCAAAAGAAGAAAAAGTTCAACAGTGACAAGCACCTGAGTATAAAGAAAGAAATCGGAGGTACTAAAGTGGCAGATTTTGATCAAAGTAAAATTCGTAATTTCTGTATTATAGCCCATATTGATCACGGAAAATCTACCCTGGCAGACCGGATCATTGAGATGACCGGTCTGCTGACAGAAAGAGAGATGCAGTCCCAGGTACTGGATAATATGGATCTGGAACGTGAGAGAGGAATTACTATCAAGGCACAGACCGTGAGAACCGTATATAAGGCAAAAGACGGGGAAGAATATATCTTCAACCTGATCGACACTCCCGGGCATGTAGACTTCAACTATGAGGTTTCCAGAAGCCTCGCAGCCTGTGATGGCGCGATCCTTGTGGTGGATGCGGCACAGGGAATTGAAGCCCAGACACTCGCAAATGTATATCTGGCACTGGATCATGACCTGGATGTTATGCCGGTGATCAATAAGATCGATCTGCCAAGTGCGGAGCCGGAGCGTGTTATCAACGAGATCGAAGATGTGATCGGTATCGAGGCACAGGATGCCCCACAGATTTCCGCAAAGACCGGACTGAACGTAGGAGAGGTTCTTGAACAGATTGTAGAAAAAGTTCCGGCACCGACCGGAGATCCGCAAGCACCACTGCAGGCACTGATTTTTGATTCCGTGTACGATTCCTATAAAGGTGTTATCGTATTCTGCAGGATCAAAGAAGGAAAGATCCGAAAAGGAACAACTGTTCGCATGATGGCGACCGGTGCTGTGGAAGATGTGGTGGAAGTCGGTTATTTTGGAGCCGGACAGTTTATTCCGTGTGAGGAGTTATCCGCCGGTATGGTAGGATATTTTACCGCAAGTATCAAAAATGTAAAAGATACCCGTGTCGGTGATACCGTAACTGATAACAGCAGACCGTGCAGCGAACCGCTGCCGGGCTACAAAAAGGTTAACCCGATGGTATACTGCGGTGTCTATCCGGCAGAC
>NZ_JALFPR010000126.1:0-18173 GCF_022785585.1 Oliverpabstia sp.
TTTACGCGAGCAACGAGTCAAAGTCCGTGCTTGCACGGAACCTTGATGAGTGCCGCGATAACGATAAAAACTCGCAAAGCGTGTTTTTATCGTTTAAATGCATTTTTGCTCGTAACTGTGAAGTTACTGAACAGTTACAATCAGTAAAAAGAGAACCGGGGAAAAGATCCGGTTCTCTTTTTTT
Organism: Oliverpabstia sp.; assembly: GCF_022785585.1. Classification (NCBI taxonomy): domain Bacteria; kingdom Bacillati; phylum Bacillota; class Clostridia; order Lachnospirales; family Lachnospiraceae; genus Oliverpabstia; species Oliverpabstia sp. The sequence continues at coordinate 185 of NZ_JALFPR010000126.1, forward strand.
GATGAAAATTCTGTGCATTGCGAAGCGAGTTACTGGGAATGGAGTGAACAATAGCCATTCTGTGAACATTCTGCGAATTATGAGACATACTTCTTGCATTTGCTCCGGGAACATGGTAGTATATAAAAAGTAACGAAATTGTTACAAAGTCATTAAAAAACAAAGCAACAAAGGCAATAAAAAGAGAGGTTTTACATGAAAAAAAGAGTAGTATGTGCGTTTTTGGGACTTGTAATGATGGTTTCTCAGTCTTTTACGGTTTTTGCTGATACAGAATCAGATATCAGACAGCAGAAAGCCCAGGCAGAGAGCCAGTTAAGTCAGACAAATGATACCATTGCTTCTTTGTCTGAACAGCAGCAGCAGATCCAGTCAGAAATCAATGCTATGGATGCAGATATGGTAGATCTGATGATTCAGATTGATGCTACCAAAACAGACATTGCAAGTACAGAAGATGGAATTGCACAAAAAGAAGCAGATATTACGGAAAAAGAGGGAGAGATTGAGACAACTGCCGGCCAGCTGCAGGATGCAGAGGCAGATCGCGACAAGCAGTATGCGGATATGAAAAAACGTATCCAGTACATATATGAGAATGGTGGAAATGAAGCATGGCTGAATATGTTAAGCGGTGCGGACAGTATCACGTCTCTTCTGAATAAAGTGGAATATGCACAGAACATGCACGATTATGACAGAAAACAGCTGGAAGCTTTTAAAGAAGTGGTACAGCAGGTGTCCGATCTGAAGGCAGATCTGGAGAATCAGAAAGCGGATCTGGAGACACAAAAGAGTGACCTGGAGACACAGAAAGCATCCCTGGAAAGCCAGCAGGCAGATCTGCAGAGCCAGCAGGCAGACTTACAGGCACAGATGGATGAAAAGAAAGCAACCAGCAGTGATTACGAAGCCCAGATTGCAACAGCCCAGCAGCAGGCAAATGAGATCAGTAATTTGATCAGCCAGCAACAGGCGCAGCTGGATCAGATTGCAGAAGAAAAACGACAGGCTGAAGAAGAGGCGGCAAGACAGGCGGCGGCTGAGGAAGCAGCCCGTCAGCAGGCAGCGGCAGAAGAAGCAGCAAGACAGCAGGCAGCAGCCGAAGAAGCCAGCCGTCAGCAGGCAGCAGCGGCTAGCTCGACAAGTACTTCTTCCGGCAACAGTTCGACTTCACAGAGCAGTGGAAACAGCAGAAACAACAGTACAACAAACAACAGTAATGCAGCAACAGGCAGCAGTACTGCAAGTTCCGGCAGTACAAGCACCAATAACAGTACTGCAAGTTCCGGCAGCAGTTCAGACAAAAGCAGTTCGACAGGCAGTTCCGGTCCTGTAAACAGCAGTGGGGCATCCGGCAGTTCTATCGTAGCATATGCAGATCAGTTTGTCGGTAATCCATACGTATGGGGTGGTAATTCCCTGACCAATGGTATTGATTGCTCTCATTTCGTATATCAGGTGCTGAAAAACACCGGTGCTTACAGTGGTGGTTATACCACATCAGCAGGATGGAGAAGCCTTGGTACAGCAGTTTCAAGTTTATCTGAAGCAAGAGCAGGTGATGTGATCTGTTATTCCGGACATGTGGCTATCTACGACGGAAATGGCGGAATCGTGGAAGCGAAAGGAACAAAATGGGGTATCACCCATGACAGAAGTGCAAATTGCAAGACAATCCTTGCGATTCGCCGCTTCACCTGACAAAAACATAGTTTTTGAGTTGCTATTATAATAGGTAGAAACACAGCAAATGTATCAGCAAAACAATGTACTAGGGGTTGATATACATTACAGCAAAAAGAAGAAAAGTGACCAGAATACAAGGTTCGGGTTGCTTTTCTTTTTTTACGTATTTTACTTGCATTTTCAAAATAACGTGATAGAATAGAAGATGAAAAATCAGCACTCGTAAAGATTGAGTGCTAACAAAAGAAGAACAAGGAGGAAACATAATGATTACATTGCCGATTTCTGACCTGTTGTTACTGCCAGGTGTGACATTTTTCTTTAAAAAAGATGTGTTTCCCAGTGGAGAGATAACAGCAGAATCTGTTGGAGAAGATATATTATTTGTAATGGAAAAAGAAGAAAAGGAGCAGATGACACCGGATGATTTTTATCCCATTGGTGTGATTGGCACCATCGACAGCGTAGATGAAGAAGGAAATGTACGTGTCAAAGTGAGAGAACGGGTACAGATTTCTGATACTGAGATGGGAAAAGATGGTGTGATTACTGCAGATGCTTCGCTTCTTCCGGATGTAGATGATTTTCCGAAAGAAGAAGAGAGAGCATTGTTTGAAAAGATGAAACAGGATATCCTTCGTTTCGTCAAAGGATTCCCATGGGGAGTCTGGGCCCGTGGGGTGATTTTGCACTGGAAAAATGTAGAAGAAATAGGATGTGCACTTTCTTCTTATTTTAATATCACATGGGAAGAGAAATATGGTATCATAGAGACAGATTCCAGAAGAGAACGATGCAAAAAAATTGAGGAAGCTGTTTATGAATTTATGGAGATATTCCATGTAGGCGAAGAAGCTGAAGAAGCACAGAAAGAGATTCATGAACAGGCATACCGGGAATCTGCGATTAAAAAACAGATCGAACTGCTGCAACAGCAGCTGGATGAGATGCATCCGGAGAATATATCGGATGTACGTAAATTTGAAACAAAGATTGCACAGTCCGGCATGAATGAAGAAGCCAGGAAAGAGGCTGAGAAAGTTTTGAACCGGATGAAACAGGAAGGAAAAGACAGTCATGAATATGGTATGCTGTATGACTACCTGGATTTTGTAACTTCACTTTCCTGGAAAACAAAAGAACAGTCGGAGATCAATCTGCAGGAAGCAGAGGAGATTCTGGATGAAGATCATTACGGTCTGAAGAAAGTGAAAGAACGTATCATTCAACAGCTTGCTGTGATGGCACTGAATAAAAAACAGTCCGGTTCTATTTTGCTGTTTGTGGGTGCTCCGGGTACCGGTAAAACCAGTATCGGTCAGAGTATCGCAAGGGCACTGCACCGGGAATATGTAAGAATCAGCCTTGGAGGCATCCGGGATGAGGCAGAGATCCGTGGTCACAGAAGAACGTACGTAGGTGCAATGCCTGGCCGGATTATGGAAGGTATGAAACGAAGTAAGGCTCAGAATCCTGTTATGGTGCTGGACGAAGTGGATAAACTGGCAAAAGATTACGGCGGAGATCCGGCAAGTGCCCTTCTGGAAGTGCTGGATCCGGAACAGAACTACAGCTTTACAGATCACTATATGAATGTGCCCTATGATCTGTCAAATGTATTTTTTGTATGTACGGCAAACAGTACGGATACGATTCCGGAACCGCTGTTAAATCGTATGGAAGTGATTCAGTTTCCGGGATATACACCACTGGAGAAGTTTCATATCGCAAGAAGACATCTGCTTCCGAAAGCGATGAAAGCGATGGGAATCAAGGCACAGAACCTGAAGGTTACGGATGGTGCCCTGGAGAAAATAATTGCGGAATATACCGCAGAGTCAGGTGTGCGCGGATTAAAGAAGCAGGTGGATGTGATCTGCAGGAATGCTGCGGTCAAACTGGTCCGGGGAGAGCAAAAAAATATTACTGTCAATGAAAAACGGGTACAGGAATTCCTGGGATCGGGGATCATCCATGATACGATCCTGAAACATCCACAGCCGGGTGTGATGACCGGACTTGCATGGACAAGCGCCGGTGGAGAGATTCTGTTTATCGAGACTTCTTTTACCAAAGGTTCCGGAAAAATCACGATCACCGGACAGCTGGGAGATGTGATGAAAGAATCAGCACAGATTGCGATCACACTGGTGAAAAAACGTCATCCGGACAAAGCCGATTTATTTAAAGAAAATGATCTGCATATCCACGTCCCGTCCGGTGCAGTTCCAAAAGACGGTCCTTCCGCAGGTATCACACTGGTGACGGCACTGACTTCGCTGGTGACAGATACACCGGTGAATCCGGAATATGCCATGACCGGTGAGGTATCTTTGCGGGGTGGTGTGATGCCAATCGGTGGTCTTCCTGAAAAACTGATGGCAGCTCAGCGGGCAGGTATCAAAAAAGTATTTATTCCCGCAGAAAATGAGAGAGATCTGGAAGAAGTAGCAGAAGAAGTGAAAGAAAAACTGGAGATCGTCCCGGTAGAAACAGTAGACCAGGTCATGAGACTGGTGTTTGCCTGAATAAACAGGGGAAACAGAACGTATCACAAAGGAAGATTGAGCAGGAAAACAAGGTGAACAAAGAGATGGATATGAGAGAAGTATTGGAAAAAGTAAAACAGGGTGAGATTTCTGTTGAAGAAGCAGAACACTATTTTCGGAAAGCTCCTTTTGATGAGATGGGATATGCCAAACTGGATATGCACCGACAGATCCGTTCCGGTTTTCCGGAAGTGATCTTTTGCAGTGGAAAGGCAGATGCACATCTGGTGCCAATCGTAAAACGGTTATATGAAGCGAATGGAGAGGTATTTGGAACCAGAGCATCCGAGCATCAGTACCAGATGCTGAAAGAAATTTATCCGCAGATCCAGTACGATCCGATCTCGCATATCCTGAAAATAGAGAATAAAGAAAAGAAAGAGGGTGTCGGCCTGATTGCTGTATGTACAGCGGGAACAGCTGATATCCCGGTAGCGGAAGAAGCCGCACAGACGGCAGAATATTTCGGAGCAAAAGTAGAACGGATCTATGATGTGGGTGTGGCCGGTATCCATCGTCTTTTTGCAAGGCTGGATGCGATCCAGGATGCAAACTGCGTAGTCGCAGTGGCAGGGATGGAAGGCGCACTGGCAAGCGTGCTGGGTGGTCTGGTGAATAAACCGGTGATCGCCGTACCTACTTCCGTGGGATATGGTGCCAGTATGAATGGAATATCCGCGCTGCTCACGATGATCAATTCCTGCGCCAACGGGATTGCTACGGTAAATATCGACAATGGATATGGTGCCGGTTATATTGCTACACAGATTAACCGAATGGGTGTGAAAGAAAAATAGAATAGACCACACAGCTATGATAAAAGAATAGGATAAAAGAAAAGATGAAAGGAATCGAGAGTCAGATTATTCTGACTCCCGATTCCTTTCATCTTTTTACGCGAACAACAAGCGGATCCGGATTGATACTTGCTTAATAAGTACCACTTCGTATCTTTTCCCGGTACTGTCTTGGTGTCATGCCGATCTGCTGTCGAAAATGATAGCAGAAAGCAGCAGAATCACGGAAGCCACAGGAATAAGCAATCTCTGTCACGTTATAATTTTGTGTCTGTAAAAGTTTTGCTGCCGCACGGATCCGGTATTGAAGGAGATACTGTTTCGGAGAAATCTGCGCTTCCCGCATAAAAATTTTGTAAAGATAAGTTCTGTCCACGCCGATATAATCTGCTATATCCTGAATCTTAAGATTATAGGAGTAATTATTGCTGATATATTCCAGTGCCTGCTGATAATACTGTTCATTGTGATCATTTCGACCGGAAGTGTCCAGACGGGTCATACAGGAGAGCAGCCGGAGAAAAGCAGATGCCAGTCCCAATGGATTCTTTTCGGGAGCAAAAAACAGGGCATTCAGCCGGATCATGGGCTGAATACACAGAGCAGAGTCCGTGGTAAAGACAGGGGAAGATTGGAAAATTGTGGAGGAGAGAACCTCTTCCACGCAGCTTCCGTCGAATCCAACCCAAGCATATTCCCAGGGCTCTTCTTTGTCTGCCTGATAATAATGGGTCTGCATCGGTTCGATTAAAAAGGCATCGCCGGCAGAAAGCTCATACTTTTTCTCCTGATAGAAGAATTCCCCTTTTCCATGCAAAACAACGTGAAGCAAATAATGGGGGCGGATAGCCGGCCCCCAAAAGTGTCCGGGAGCACATTGCTCCCTTCCGCAATAATAGATACGAAGTGCAGTAGTATTCTCTGTGTTTGAATGTTCCACAGTCATCACGGTCCTCATTTTTATTTATTACGGTGTCCTCTGTATTTTTCTTCACAGTATTTACAACGGTATACTTCTTTTCCCGGATCGGTCAGGATAAATACCTGATCCAGTTCCTGTTCGATAGAAGTGATACAGCGAGGGTTTTTGCAACGGATTACGTTGACTACCTGAGACGGAAGATGCAGTTCTTTCTTTGAGGTAATCTTGCCGTTCTGGATCACGTTCACAGTGATGTTGTGATCGATAAATCCGAGAATATCAAGATCCAGCATATCTACGCTGCATTCTACTTTGATGATATCTTTTTTTCCCATTTTGTTGCTGCGGGCGTTTTTGATGATGGCAACACAGCAGTCCAGCTTGTCAAGTTTCAGATCATGATAAATTGTCATGGATTTGCCGGCTTTGATGTGGTCCAGAACAAATCCCTCTTCGATACGTCCTACATTTAACATACTTTTACCTCCAGTAAAGTCAGGATCAGTGCCATACGGACATAGACGCCGTACTGTACCTGTTTAAAATATGCAGCTCTTGGGTCAGAATCTACTTCTGTGGAGATTTCATTGACACGAGGCAGTGGATGCAGAACCAGCATATCCGGTCCGGCAAGTTTCATTTTTTCCTTGTCCAGAATATAGAAGTCTTTCATACGAACATAATCATCTTCATTGAAGAAACGTTCTTTCTGTACACGTGTCATGTAAAGGACATCCAGTTTTGGCAGTGCGTCTTCGAGACGGGTTACTTCCTCAAACTCATGACCACTGGCTTTCAGCACATCTTCACGGATATAGTCCGGGATACAGAGTTCTTCCGGAGAGATCAGGACGAATTTTACATTTGGATAACGAACCAGAGCTTCGATCAGAGAGTGTACGGTACGTCCAAACTTCAGATCGCCGCAAAGACCGATCGTAATGTTATCCAGCCGTCCCTTAAGAGAACGAATCGTTAATAAATCAGTTAATGTCTGAGTAGGATGTTGATGTCCGCCGTCACCGGCATTGATCACGGGAATTTTAGAAGCCAAAGAAGCAACCAGCGGGGCACCCTCTTTTGGATGACGCATGGCACAGATGTCTGCAAAACAGGAAACAACGCGAATGGTATCAGAAACGCTTTCACCTTTGGAAGCGGAACTGGAATCGGCGGAAGAAAAACCAAGAGCTTTTCCGCCAAGATTCATCATGGCAGCTTCGAAACTGAGACGAGTACGGGTACTTGGTTCATAGAACAAAGTAGCAATCTTTTTACCATCACAGGCGTGTGCGTATTTTTCAGGGTTTTGTTCAATGTCATTTGCCAGATCCAGCAGATGCTCAAGCTCCTCAACGGAGAAATCCAGAGGACTCATCAGATGTCTCATCATATACCTCCTTGTATGTTATAAAACTATAAAGAGTACCATCGATTTTTACTCTGCCTAACATCATATAATAAATACTTTTGGATTGCAAGAGAAAAATAAAGGATTTTGTCGGATTTTCAGGAATAACTGTTCCTTGTCAAATGGTGTCGTTTGTACTATAATAACAACAGTTTACTCGCAATAGGAGGTTCCATATTTTATGGATTATATAAAAGCAAGAACATATATAGATGAAAGTCATCGGTTCGGCGGTGAAATGGGACTGGAAGCAATAACCTGCCTGCTGGAAAAACTGGGGAATCCACAGGAAACTCTGCAGTTTATCCATATCGCCGGAACCAATGGGAAAGGCAGCGTTGGTGCGTATCTGGCAGCAGTCCTTCAGGAAGCAGGTTACCGGATCGGCAGATTTATCTCCCCCACACTGTATGAATACCGGGAAAGGATCCAGATCAACGGAGTATATATCGAAGAAGAAGCTTTCGGGCGACTGATGGATCCTGTGGTGAAAGCTATCGGGGAACTGGAAGAAGAGCATAAGCCGCTGCCGTCTCCTTTTGAGATTGAGACTGCCATTTCTTTTCTATATTATAAGGAAAAGAACTGTGATTTTGTCCTGCTGGAGTGTGGCATGGGCGGAAAGACAGATGCAACGAATGTGATCAGAAATACAAAACTGGCGGTGATCACATCCATCAGTATGGATCATATGGAGTATCTGGGGAATACGCTGGGAGAAATCGCCGGTCAGAAAGCCGGTATTATCAAACCCGGCAGCCGTGTTGTCACCTGCAGACAGGAAAAAGAGGCGATGGATGTCATCGAACGGGAAAGTAAGAAGCTGGGATGCCCGCTGTATGTTGGGGATAAAACAGAAGCAGAGCTTGTAACAGCAGATCTTGACCACATGGTATTCCGCTATCAGAAAGAGACCTATACCATTCATCTGGCCGGTTCACATCAGCTGGAAAATGCAGTGCTTGCACTGGCAGGTATTCGGGCTCTGCAGGATACAGGGTATCAGATTTCCGGGGAGCAGATCCGAAGTGGTATGGAAAAAGCACGATGGAATGGTCGATTTACCATTCTGAAAAAAGACCCTTATCTGGTAGTAGATGGTGCACATAATCCGGATGCGGCCAGAAAACTGCAGGAATCTTTAAGAATGTATTTTCCGAACAGGGAATTTGTTTTCCTGATGGGAGTTTTTCGGGACAAACAGTATGAAACCATTGCAGAAAGAATGGCACCGATGGCAAGGGAGATCATTGCGATGGAAACCCCGGATAATCCCCGGGCACTTCCCGCCAAAGAGCTGGGAGAGGTTCTTTGCAGATATAAGACACCGAAACAGGTATATGTGGCAGATTCTCTGGAGGAAGCCCTGCAGCTTGGCATGAAGCTGGCCGGAAAAGAAGATGTGATCGTGGCATTCGGTTCGCTGTCTTTTATCGGTGATCTGACGAAATTAAGTGAAAATTTGGAATAGGAAAAGAAAAAATGGATAATAAAGTATTGGATTTACTCGAGATCAGAGATCAGATTGATGGTATTGATAAAGAAATCGTAGAACTTTTTGAAAAACGGATGCAGCTGAGTGCAGAGGTGGCGGAATATAAGATTTCCAACAATAAAGCAGTACTGGATCCACAGCGGGAAAAAGAAAAACTGAATACACTGGAAAAGTATGCATCCAACTCCTTTAACCGTGTAGGTGTCTACGAGCTGTTCCGGCAGATGATGGCGATGAGCCGGAAACTGCAGTACCGGATACTGGCAGAAAAAGGCAAAGCAGAAAAGATTCCGTTCCGGAAAGTTTCTTCTTTGCCGATGCAGAAGGCCAAAGTAGTATTTCAGGGTGTCGAAGGAGCATACAGTTTTACTGCGATGCATAGCTTTTTCGGAGAATCCATTGAAAATTACAATGTGGAAACCTGGCGGGATGCCATGGAAGCGATCAAAAACGGAGATGCGGATTACGCGGTACTGCCAATCGAGAATTCTACTGCCGGTATCGTTGCTGATATTTATGATCTTCTGGTGGAATACCATCACAGCATCGTGGGTGAACAGATCATTCAGGTGGATCATGCTCTGATGGGTCTGAAAAATGCCACACTGGAAGATATCAAGACCGTGTATTCTCATCCGCAGGCACTGTCTCAGTGCAGAAAGTTTCTGGAGCAGCATCCGGAATGGAAAGCGGAAGAGTATCTGAACACCGCAATGGCAGCAAAGAAAGTAAAAGAAGACGGAGATCTGACTCAGGCGGCAATTGCCAGCCCATATGCGGCACAGTGTTTCGGACTTCAGATTTTAAAACCGCATGTATTCTCCAGTCGGCAGAATTCCACACGGTTTATTATCGTATCCAAAGAAGAGATTTATCAGGAAGAAGCAGGAAAAATCAGTGTATGTTTTGAGATTCCACATGAGAGTGGAAGTCTGTATAACACACTGTCCCATTTTATCTATAATGATCTGAATATGACAAAGATCGAGTCCCGTCCGATTCCGGAGAAAAAGTGGGAATATCGTTTTTTTGTTGACTTTGAAGGGAATCTGAGTGACAGCGGTGTGAAGAATGCGCTGTATGGTATTTCCAGAGAGGTGAACAATCTGCGGATTCTTGGAAATTATTAATGATACATGAAACTGTCCGGCTGCGAAGACAGGGAACGGCCGGAATAAGTAATTACATATTGAGAAGTAAGAAAGACAGGTAAGAACAATGACAGGAATAAGAGAATGCATTTTATATCGTGATTTTGAACAGGGAGAATTGCTGGAGAAGATGACCATGCTGATGGAAGATATCTCTCATCCGAAGGTACTCTACGGAAAGGACGGGGAGTATTTTGCATGTATTCATCAGCTGGTAGAGATGGCAGGAACCTACGGGTTTGCGGGAAACCTGTGGCATGATTATCTGACCTATCTGCTGGTCAATCATGAAAATGCGTTCAGTACGGCCTGTGAGATCGTAGGTCCGGTGGAAGGCACTATTAATGCATTCGCGATGCATGATTTTGAAATCTTTAAACAGTTGTATGATTTTGATCTGAAAGAACTGGAGAAGATTTATCCGTCGGTGGACAGCAGTCTGATCACCGATTATCAGAATATCAATGAAGGCAGCAAGGTCTTTAATAAACGGATCCGTGACCGTATCTGTACACTGGCGCAGAAACTGGCAAAAGCAGAGTCCACGGAAGAATTCATGGATGATATGGTACAGTTTTATAAAGAATTCGGTGTTGGTAAACTGGGACTTCACAAGGCATTCCGTATCGACGGAACGGTGACTCCTGCCCGGATCGTGCCGATTACCAATATTGCCCATGTGCATCTGGACGACCTGGTCGGCTATGAGATTGCCAAGAAAAAACTGATCGATAATACAGAAGCATTTGTACAGGGGCGGCCGGCCAATAACTGCCTGCTGTTTGGTGATGCCGGTACAGGAAAATCTTCAAGCATCAAGGGTATCCTGAATCAGTATTATGATCAGGGACTTCGTATTATAGAGGCGTACAAACACCAGTTCAAGGATCTGAATGATATTATCGCACAGGTGAAAAATCGGAATTACAAGTTTATTATCTATATGGATGATCTGTCTTTCGAAGAATTTGAAATCGAATATAAGTATCTGAAGGCTGTGATCGAGGGTGGTCTGGAGAAAAAACCGGATAATATTCTGATCTATGCGACCTCTAATCGAAGACATCTGGTTCGGGAGAAATTCTCGGATAAAGAAGAGAGAAGAGATGATCTGCATTCTTCCGATACTGTTCAGGAGAAACTGTCTCTGGTTGCAAGATTTGGTGTGTCGATTTTCTTCTGCGCGCCGGATAAAAAGCAGTTCCAGAATATCGTGAAGACGCTTGCAGAAAGACATCAGGTGGAGATGCCGGAGGAGGAACTTCTGCTTGAGGCCAATAAGTGGGAATTGCAGCATGGTGGACTGTCGGGTAGGACGGCACAGCAGTTTATTGATTATCTTTGCGGCAAGAATAAAAATAAGTAAATAAAATACAGATATAGGTTTTGACTAAGGGGACGCGGCTGACCTGTGATTCCCTGGGTGAACAACGTGGGCAGGGCAACTTTGAACTAGCCACTAACTGCGACTATATTCACTTGGGTCAGCTGACCCAAGCGAAAGTCTCCGTAAGTGTCGGATTTCAAAGCTTGCCCTAAGCGCCCACAAAGTGTTGTTCACCCAAGGAATCACAGGTCAGCCGCTGTTTGTTGTAGTGCATATTAAAATAATCCAGTGTTCCGTTTTTGTTTGACGCAAGTGATGAACCAAAGTCCGTGCTTGCACGAGAACTTGGCGACTGCCGCGATAATGAGTAAAATTCGCGAAGCGTATTTTATCACGTTGGCAGAAACTGATTCTTGGCAGTGGTACTTGCCGGTGGGGGACGGAGTTTGGTGGTTCTGTCTGGGAAAGGTTTGTGAGATTTTAAGTTTTTGGTAAGGACTTTGGTGAGGGGATGGTGGTACACTGTAGGGGAATGGGTGAACGAATGCCCGATGGAGTACAGAAAAAAGGAGTCGGAAGTAACTGTCTGGCAGGAGAGAGCCTGTGAGATGAACTGTGGAAGAGTTACATTTTAAAGTTAGATTCTGAGAAATACATAAGGGGACATGGAGGAAATATAAGATGGAAGAAACCAGAATTTTAGTTGTGGATGATGAGCAGGAAATTGCGGATCTGCTGGAACTGTATCTGATCAGTGACGGGTATCAGGTAATTAAGAGTGGGGATGCTCTTGAGGGACTTGCGATTATGGAACGTGAGAAGATTGATCTGGTGTTGCTGGATATTATGATGCCGAAGATGGATGGGCTTGAGATGTGCAGGAAGATACGGGAGAAGCATAACGTGCCGATTATCATGGTTAGCGCAAAGACACAGGAGTTAGATAAGATCGTGGGGCTTACGACGGGGGCGGATGATTATGTGACAAAACCCTTCAACCCTCTGGAGCTGATGGCAAGAGTGAAGTCACAGCTTCGGCGTTACCGGGATCTGAATCCGGCGAATGAAAAGAAAGAGGCTGAGGACAGCACGATCCGTCTGAATCATGTGACTATTATCAAGGAAACACATCAGGTATTTGTGGATGGAGAGAGTATTAAGCTTACGCCAATCGAATTTGACATTCTGTATCTTCTGGCTTCTCATCCGGGTCGGGTATTCAGTACGGATGAGATTTTTGAAAAAGTATGGAATGAGAAGGTATATGAGGCCAATAATACCGTTATGGTACATATCCGTCGGCTTCGTGGCAAGATGAAGGATGATACCAGAACCGATAAGATCATTACGACAGTCTGGGGGGTTGGATATAAAATTGAGCAGTAGATGGATTCAGACATTCGAAGGAAGAATCGCATGGTATACGATCATCAGCCTGGCAGCTACCGGAATCGCGGAAGTTGTGATGGCGTTTCTGATCTACAAAGTGGCAGGAAAGCTGCGTTATATGGGATATCGAAGTGCCATGCTGGGGCCGGACGGGCTGTATCCCGGTTATCGCCTGATGATTCTCGGGGTTTGCGGAGCACTTACTTTTTTGTTTACTTTTTACGCCCTGCTCCACAAATATATGAGTTATGTGCGGATGTTGGAACGTGCCATGCGAGATATTGCAAACGGAAATCTGGATCAGGAGATTCCCGTAGAGAATCTGGACGAATTCGGAGAAATTGCCAGGTATATGAACCAGATGGAACGCCATGTAAAGGATCTGATGGAGAGGGAACGGGAATCGGAACGTACCAAAAATGATCTGGTGACAAGTGTGGCTCACGATCTGCGTACACCGCTGACATCGGTGATCGGTTATCTGGACTGGGTGAAGAGCAGACCTGATCTGGATGAACAGACCAGACAACAGTACCTTGATATTGCGTACCGGAAAGCATTGCATCTGGAACAGCTGACGAACGAACTTTTTGGCTTTGTGAAGATGGAACATAAGGAGATGAGTCTGCATCTGGAACAACTGGATCTGCAGAAACTACTGGAACAGCTGTTGGATGAAGCGTGGCCAAGTTTTGAAAAAAACGGTCTGGAAGCCCAGTTCAGCTGCGTGGAACATGGAATTCCCATGGAGGGGGACGGCAATCTGCTGGCACGCCTTTTTGAAAATCTTCTGAATAATGCGGTCAAATATGGAAAAGACGGAAAAATCATCCGTGTGGCAGCAAAAGTGGTACATGAACATGTTCTGGTACAGGTGATCAACTATGGGTATGTGATCCCGAAAGAAGACCTGGAAAAGTTATTTCAGAAGTTTTACCGGGTGGAACAGTCGCGTTCACAGAATACGGGAGGAACCGGTCTTGGACTGGCTATCGTTCATCAGATCGCAGTGCTTCATGGCGGAGACGTACAGGTGAAAAGTGATCTTGACGGAACGGTATTTTCTGTATGGCTTCCGTTGCAACAGAAAAAGGAGAGACAGACATGAGAAAACATATCCGGGGAATAGTACTGGTACTGCTGATCTTGCTGCTGCCCTGCCTGGTATGGGCAGAAGATGAGCCGGAGAACGGCATTGAGATAACATTAAACTGGGGATTTAACGGCAAGGCGGGAAACAGTGCTGCCTGCCTGCCGGTTACGGCAACACTGACAAATCATGGGGAAGCGTTTGAAGGACAGCTGGAGATGGAAGTGCCGGTTGCCGGCAATCAGGAATCTGATCTGGGAGAGAGTCTGACGATGATCGGCAATGATATGGACTATACCAGAAGCAAAGTGTGCGTATGGAAGAAAAATATAGCACTCGCTGCAGGGGAAACACGGCAGGAAACGTTTTATCTGACCTTTCCATGGGCTAATGGTACAGTACAGGCGTATCTGAAAGATGGGTCCCGAACAGTACAGACAGCATCACTGAGTAAGAACTTTTCTGCAAACCAGGACATTGCACTGATCGGAGTTATAGGAGCACAGCCGGAAGACGTGCAACAGCTTGACGGGATACAGATTTCTGCGGAAACTACCGAAGGCATGGGTGATATTTTTGTGTCTGTTTATCAGATGGATGCATCGGAGATTCCGGACAGCTGGAAAGATCTGGGTCAACTGGATGCACTGCTGATCGGACCGGAGGCTGCGATTTCCGGAGAACAGTGGGTGACACTCCATCGCTGGCAGCAGGAAGGAGGTATCTTGCTTACTGTTGAAGACGGGCAGGATTTTTTTGAAGTATTTGAGAATTTTCTGAATGGAGAATCACGACCAACATTTTTTGACAGGCTCAGTGAAAAATGGGGCTATGTTGTATATACCGGCTATGACACCAGTCAGATTCCGGTACGAAAACGCCCCGGTCTGATCAAATATTTTATACTGATTCTTTTTTATGCCTGTCTGGCAGGACCGGGACTGTACCTGATCCTGAAAAAACAGGGAAAAAGAAAATATTTCTGGTCAGGAGTTACAATGCTTTCTGTTCTTTTCCTTGGTATTGTAGCTTTGCTGGGAACCGGCACCAGACTGACTGCCCCGGTTCTTACCATGAGACGGATGTATACCCAGCAGGATCATATCTGGGGAGAAACGCTGCAGCTGGGTGTGCAGGCGCCATATAACAATACATATCAGCTGTATCTGGATAAAAGTTATCATCTGACAATGCCTTCAGAAAGCGGATACAGTGCAGAAAATGTCAATACAAATATCACGGATAAAGTGGAAATCTATGAAAAAGAAGACTGTTACAAACTGACATTCAGCAGGCTGCCGGTGTTTGCAGGCAATGCATTCTTTTTGAACAGGGATCATGCAGTATCACCGGAAGAAGAAATACAGATCCATGCATCCGGGGACAATGAGCATATCGAAGGCAGATGGAAGAACCCTACAGGATACAGAATCGAGAATGCGATTCTTGTACTCACGAACCGTATCGTATTTCTGGGAGATCTGGAACCGGGAGAAGAAGGTACTTTTTCCGAAAAAATCCATTCCTATGGAAATGGAGGCCTGGAAAAGATTCTGAGAAAATATCTGGATCTGAAAGATACAGAGTATCCGGATTATGCGGTGAACGCCGTGACGGAGCAGATATGGGATGCACAAAGGAAAGAAATCGAAGGTGTCTGCCTCCTCGGAACGATTTCCAACAGTGATACTTCTTTTGAGATGAATTCCGGTTATGAAGTAGACGGAATCACGCAGTTTTATATGCCGGTGGATATCAGCTGGCAAAAGGAAGAGGGAACCATATTCTGTCCGAACGGAGAAGTGCTGGCTTCTGTGAAAAGTGGAAGTGCGACCGCAGGAACGAATCTGATGTACGGACAGGATGCAGTCCTTGACTATGATCTTTTCGGACTGGGAGAAATTACAGGAATAAAATTCTTTAAACCGGAATATGATGATCCGAAATATTTTGAATCATTTCGTGGGCAGGTTGCTTTTTATTGCTGGTCCAGTGGAGAATATGAGACGATTTCGAAATGGGAAAAAGTGTTTGACAGGACGGAACTGGAAAAATATCTGTCGCCAGATGGGACGTTGCGGGTTCGCTATCAGGTGGCGGACGACATGGATGTGACGGATAAAAACTGTACACTTCCCTGTCTGCAGATCACAGGAAAGGTGGTGAACCCGGATGCTTAAGATTGAAAGTCTGACCAGAAGGTATCCTCACGTAACGGCGTTGGACGGACTGAATATGGAAATCGGACATGGACAGCTGTATGGATTTGTAGGACCAAACGGTGCCGGAAAAACGACTACGATCCGAATCATATCCGGATTACTGCGGCCGACTTCAGGAAAAGTGTGGATCGATGGTATCCGGGCAGAAAAGGAGACACGCGTCTTAAAAAGCAAGATTGGCTATGTGCCGGATTTTTTCGGTGTCTATGATAATCTGACGGTGATGGAATATCTGGAATTTTATTCGGCTGCCTATGGAATCGATGAAAAAGAGGGACGCTTAAGGGCTTCGGAGGTACTGGAACGGGTACAGCTCTTTCATATTGAAGACCGTATGGTAGATGAATTATCCAGAGGGATGCAGCAGAGGCTCTGTCTTGCCCGTGCCATGATTCACCGGCCACAGCTTCTGGTGATGGATGAGCCGGCATCCGGACTGGATCCGGGTGCAAGGAGGATCTTTAAAGAAGTTTTGCGGAGTCTGTGTGAAGAGGGATATACGGTGCTGATCAGTTCACATATTCTGTCTGATCTGGCAGATATGTGCAGCAATATCGGAGTTATCCATCAGGGGAAAATGGTACTGGAAGGCCCCATCGATGAAATCATGACATCTATCGACAGTTCTAATCCGATCCTGATCGAGGTATATCAGAATCTGGAGACTGCCGTTCACCTGCTGAACCGGCACCCACTGGTATCCAGAATAGCAATCGATAAAAATATGATTTCCATTCTTTTTACCGGAAGCAGGGAAGAAGAGGCGCAGCTTCTGAGACAACTGGTGGAGCAAAAGGTGCTGGTAACTTCTTTTCGCAGAGAACACAATAATCTGGAATCTGTATTTTTCCATCTTACAGATCCGGTACAGGGAGGAACAACAGTATGAGGAAGAATCCGGTTCTGGAAAATGAAATGAAACGTTACACAAGAAATATGAAATGTGCCTGGATTATTCTTGGCGTGAATCTGGTTCTGGCATTGTTTGCCCTGATCGCACAGATGGGATTGAGCGGAAGAGAAAATTATATGACGATCCTGCAGTACCGTTTTCCGATCCAGTGTTATGTCCTGATGGGATATGGTCTGTTCCTTGCCATCTGTATACTGATCCCGGGACTGGCAGGAGGTTCCATTGCGGGGGAACGTGAGAGGAAGACCCTGGATCTGCTTCTCACTACTCATCTGAGTCCCTGGAAAATTATTCTGGGAAAACTGGAATCTTCTCTCTGCCTGATTTTCCTGATTTCCTTTTCGACACTTCCTGTAATAGGACTGGTGCTGATCTATGGAGGAATTACTCTGGTAAATCTGTTCCAGCTGATCCTGAGTCTTGTCATCACCGGTATATTTATAGGAAGTATCGGTATCTTTTATTCGGCGATCATGCGAAAAACTACGGTTGCGGTGATTTTAAGTTATGTGACGGTGGTACTTCTGGTGCTCGGAACGGTGGGTATCCTGTTTGGAATCGGCTATATTCAGCAGATGCGGGGAATGTACCGGGAAGACTTTACAGGCATCCGGCTTGGCGGGCTGGTTTATCTTCTGTATTTCAATCCGGCAGTCACACTTTATGGACTGATCGGACAGCAGACAACCAACGCCTACGGACTGGTACGGCTGTGTGGCCATTTTGGAGATTACAGCCATTCCTTTGGGGTGGAACATATGGTAGAACTGTCGATTCTGGTACAACTGGGCTGTTCCGCTCTTCTCTTGATCGCTGCAGGACGGCATATTCACCCGATGCGGAAATGAAGAAACCATGCGAATATATGGTGATCGCATACATTTTGTTCATAAATTGTAACTGTTCAGTAACTTCACAGTTACGAGCAAAAATGCATTTAAACGATAAAAACACGCTTTGCGAGTTTTTATCGTTATCGCGGCACTCATCAAGGTTCCGTGCAAGCACGGACTTTGACTCGTTGCTCGCGTAAA